>JANOHS010000609.1:0-1859 GCA_031406655.1 Micrococcales bacterium | reverse complement strand
CTTCCTCGGTCACCAGCAGCACGGTGACACCGGTGGTTCCGGCATCAACGGCAAGAACGGCTCCGACCCCGGTTTCGCTGTGCTGGTTCACGATCTGCTCGCTCACGCCTCGGCGTCCCGCAACGCCTGGAGCACGCGGCTGTCGATGCCGTCCTTGGTCATCCGCATCTCGAAGTTGGCCTCGCCCGCCCAGTCCGCAAGGGCCTCGCGCAGGTCGAGCTGGCGTCGGCCCAGGCCCAGCAGGTGCTGGCGGACCTCGTACGCCAGAGGGCCCACCAGCGGCAGCACCGTGCCGGGGGACCCGAGGTACAGATCGTGAAGATCCACCAGACGGGCCAGCTCCCGGGTCGCGTCGGGGTGGTCGTCGACCCGCAGGTCCACCAGGACGCCGCAGTGGTCGTACCCGGCGTCCGGAGCCACTGCGTACATTGCGGCCGACTGACGCCCTCTCCTGTCGCCACCGGCCTGGTCACCGGCGGCCAGGGCCTCCATCAGCCGGGGGACCAACGGCATCAGGGGGTGCTCGAGCCACGCCTTCTCCATGTCCAGGACGACCTGCTCGCCCACCAGGATGTTGCCCTGGATGGCATAGCCGCTGGCGGCGTCACCGCCCGAGACGCCGCCCGCCCAGGGCATGCACCCGGAACCGGTGAAGGAGCTCTGGCCGGTGGCGCAGACCACGCCCAGCTGGCGGTCGTGGCGACCCTCGTCAGCCGAGGTGAGAGCGGCCACGGTGTCTGCGGCGCTCTCGCCCGCGGCCAGCGTTGCCAGGCCGTCGGCCAGGTACGACGTCTTGGCCATGGCCTGGGTGGCGATGGCGCCCACGCCGATCCTGGCCGCGGGGACCACCGAGCCGACCGCGATGAACCTGCTGGCCACTGCCACCCCGAAGGCGTCTCCGGCGCGGGCCACGATCGAGAAAGTCATGCCCGCGACCCTAGCGACGAAGAGATGGGATCGGCGATAGGGTGCCGCCTATGCGTATTGGAGTATTGACAGGTGGCGGCGACTGCCCAGGACTGAACGCCGTGATCCGGGCGGCCGTTATTCAGGGCGTCAAGGTTCATGGCCACGAGTTCGTGGGCTTCCGTGACGGTTGGAAAGGCCCGCTGGAGGGGCTGACCCGCCCGCTCGGCCTCGAGGATGTCGACGGGATCCTGGAACGAGGTGGCACCATCTTGGGGTCATCGCGGACCAACCCCTACAAGGTCGACGGCGGGCTGGACCGGATCAGGGCGAGCTTCCAGGACGCCGGGATCGACGCGCTGATCGCGATCGGCGGCGAGGACACGCTCGGTGTGGCCAAGCGGCTCACCGACGACGGGCTCGGGGTCGTCGGGGTGCCCAAGACCATCGACAACGACCTGTTCGCTACGGACTACACCTTTGGGTTCGACACCGCCGTGATGATCGCGACCGAGTCCATCGACCGGGTGCGCACAACCGCCGAGTCGCACCACCGTGCGCTCGTCGTCGAGGTCATGGGTCGGCACGCCGGCTGGATCGCGCTGCATGCAGGCATGGCCGGCGGAGCCAACGTGATCCTCGTGCCCGAGAGCGAGTTCGACATCGTGAAGGTCGCCGCCTGGGTGCGCACCTGCTTCGACCGGGGCGTGGCCCCGATCGTGGTGACCGCCGAGGGGGCGCTGCCGATCGGCCGCGGCGAGTCCCATAAGAAGGAATCCTTGGATGCCTTCGGGCACACTCGTCTGGGCGGGATCGCCGACTGGCTGGCGGACGAGATCGAGGAGCGCACCGGCATCGAGACCCGCTCGGTGATCCTGTGACACCTGCAACGTGGTGGCGTGCCCACGGCGTTCGACCGCGTGCTGTCGACCCGTTTCGGTCTGCATGCGGCC
>JANOHS010000599.1:0-3448 GCA_031406655.1 Micrococcales bacterium | reverse complement strand
AAGACCTCACGGCCGACCAGGATCGCGACGAGCCACCACGGGATGATCTCGCGCCAGGCCAGGCCGAAGAGGGTGGACAGGATGTACAGACGGTCCGCGAGAGGGTCCAGCAGCTGGCCAACCCTGGAGATCAGGTTGTACCTGCGGGCGATCTGCCCGTCGAGGTAGTCAGTGACGCCCGAGAGCGTCAGGACCACCACCGCCGCGTTGTCGCGGCCGCTCAGAATCAGCCACAGGAAGATCGGGACCACGATGAGCCGCAACATGGACAGGATGTTGGGTGTGGTCCAGACACGGTCGATGACAGGAGGACTTCCCTGAGTGCTTCCGTCCACCTTTTCCCTCACGCGTGAGAGCCTATGCGGTGTCTGCCCGCAGACTCATCAGCTTGTTGCCCCGAGACCACCGTTTCGGCGCCTCGAACCGCCCGAAACAGTGGTTTGGCCGCAACAAGACGGGTCGGGGCTCACTTGACCTTCTCCCAGCCCCGGCGTGGCGCTCGGCTGCCGAGCTGGTCGTCACGACTGCGGTAGACGATGTACGGGCGGGTGAGATAGCCGACCGGCGCGCTGAAGACGTGCACCAGCCTGGTGAACGGCCACAGCGCGAACAGGGCGAACGCTGCCAGCGCGTGGAGCTTGAAACCGATCGGGGCAGCAACCATCAGCTCTGGTTGCAGCGAGAACCGGAAGATGCCGCGGAACCACACGGAGACCCCTTCGCGGTAGTCGTAGTCCCCGAACATGTTGGCAATCACCGTGTTGCCCAGACCGAGCACGATCACGGTCGCAAGAAAGACGTACATCGTCTTGTCCATGCGCGTGGTCGCCGAGAAGACCGGCCCGACCGTTCGCCTCCGGTAGATCAGGATCGCCATGCCCACGACCGTGCAGACTCCCGCCACGGCCCCGACGCTGACCGCCATGAAGTGGTAGAGACCCTCGGAGATGCCGACGAGCTCGGTCCACGCCTTCGGGATGCCCAGGCCCATGACGTGACCGCCGAGGACGAACAGGATGCCGAAGTGGAACAGCGGGCTGCCCAGGCGCAGCAGGCGGCTCTCGTAGAGCTGTGAGGACCGCGTGGTCCAGCCGAACTTGTCGTAGCGGTAACGCCAGAGATGCCCCACGACAAAGACCGTCAGACAGACGTAAGGAAAGACCACCCACAAGAAGGTGTCCACACTGGTCATTCTCGGGCTCCTCTGCTGACGGGCGCACGGTTGCGCAGGTCCGCTGGCGCAAACGTGGGAAGGGGCAAGGTGACCGGGCCGCCCCGGGTCTGCGGCGTCGAGGTCTGCGGCATGTACTCCGGCGGGGCGAACGGAGCGAGGCCCACCTCCTCAGCCGGCGGGCCCTGGGCCGCGAGCTTCATCACCGCCTCCCGGTCGTCGCCGGCCAGCGGCGGCAGGGTGGCGCTGACGGCCTGCAGCGCGTAGGCCCAGGGTGAGTGGGTGTCCTCCAGCGCCAGACGCAGGAGCTCCAGCCCGGCGCGATGCTCCAGCAGCAGCGCCCGCGCTCCGGCCACGTCTGCCGTCGCACCGAACTCGAGCACCACGCCGAGGTGGTCGGGCAGCTCGTCGTCGGACAGGAGCATGCCCGACTCGCGGTATGCCGTCTTGAACCGCAGGAGCGCGACTCCCCTGTTGCGAGTGTCGCCGTGCTCGAAGTAGGTCAGGTAGAGGCAGCACCGTCGGCGATGGTCGAAGGTCGCCACGAAGTCTGCGGCCAGCTCCGGCAGCGCCGTCGACTCGAGATGGTCCAGGAAGGACCTCAGGGGATCCGAGACTGCGGAGGGCAGCCTGGCCGCCGCCTCACGCAGCATCCCGGCGCGAGCCACGAGCTCCTCGTCCGGGTAGCCCAACAACAGCGAGGCGCTCTGCCAGGCCAGCACCAGCTGCTGGTCGCTGAGACCTCTCTGTCGCCACCTGCCCCCGCGGGACCTGGCGCTCACGAGCGTCCCTCCGATGGGTCGGGCTCATCCTTGGGCACGTCCTGTTGGCCCTTGGGGAACAGCCCCTCGGGTTTGCCGTGGCCGTCCCAGTTGAGCAGGTTGGTGCGACCGCGACGAGGGTCGATCTCTGCCACGTCGCTGGTCTGCCGCTCCTGGAGCATCTGGAAGTTCTCCACCGCAATCGGGGTCGGCACGCCCGAGCCTTCGCCGAATGGCCCCGAACCGCCCATGCCCGGGCCGCCCTCGAAGTCCAGGCTGCACTCGGTCGCGAGCTCCTCAAGGGCATGTGCCTGCTCGGCGTGCGCCGGCGGGATGACGTAACGCTCGTCGTACTTGGCAATCGCCAGGAGCCGGAACATGTCCTGGATCTCGACACCCGTCATACCGACTGCCTGGGCGAGGGACTCATCGGCGGGGCGACCAAGGTTGATCTCGCGCATGTAGGAACGCATGGCGGCCAGACGTCGCAGTACCGCGTCCACGGGAGCGGTGTCGCCGGCCGTGAACAGCTCGGCGAGGTACTCGATCGGGATCCGCAGGGCCTCGATCGCCGCGAACAGGTTCTGGCCATCCTCGGCGTCGTGCCCGGTGTCGCGCACGATGTCAACCACCGGGGACAACGGCGGGATGTACCAGACCATCGGCATGGTGCGGTACTCCGGGTGCAGCGGGAGGGCGACCTTGTAGGTGTTGATCAGCGCCCAGATCGGTGACCGCTGCGCGGCCAGGATCCAGTCCCTGGGTATGCCGGCCTGCTCCGCCCCGCGCATCACCTCCGGGTCGTTCGGGTCCAGGAACACACCCCGCTGCGCCTCGTACAGGTCGTGGTCATCGGTGGTGGAGGCTGCCTCGAGGACCTTGTCCGCGTCGTACAGCATGAGGCCGATGTAGCGAAGGCGACCCACGCACGTCTCGGCGCACACGGTCGGCAGACCCACCTCGATGCGCGGGAAGCAGAACGTGCACTTCTCGGCCTTGCCGGTCTTGTGGTTGAAGTAGATCTTCTTGTACGGGCAACCGGAGACGCACATGCGCCAGCCGCGGCACCGGTCCTGGTCGACCAGCACGATGCCGTCCTCGGACCGCTTGTAGATCGCGCCCGAGGGGCAGGAGGCGGCGCACGAGGGGTTCAGGCAGTGCTCGCAGATCCTAGGCAGGTAGAACATGAAGGTCTGCTCGAACTCGAAGACCACCTTGTCGGCGATGTTCTTGAGAATCACGTCCTTGTGCCCGTGGTCGATCGAGCCCCCGAGGTCGTCGTCCCAGTTGGCGCTCCAGGCGATGTTGATGTTCTCGCCGGAGATCAGCGACTTGGGCCGGGCGACCGGGGTGTGCTGCTGGGCCGGGGCGTCGGTCAGCGTGCTGTAGTCGTAGGTCCACGGTTCGTAGTAGTCCGCGATGGCGGGCATCCTGGGGTTGGCGAAGATGGTCGAGAGCTTGTGAAAGCGACCGCCGCCCTTGAGGGCAAGCCGGCCGCGGCGGTTCAGGACCCAAC
>JANOHS010000524.1:0-1559 GCA_031406655.1 Micrococcales bacterium | reverse complement strand
CTGTGGGCGATGGGCCTGTGTCTGGCGGCCTACCTGGGCGGGCTGGCGCTTCAGGGCGACGTGTCCAACCCGGTCGTGGACCTCTGGCTGTCGCTGTTGACCTCCTGGCTACCTGCGGCGGTGTGCTGGGTTGCACTGTCGCGCGTCGGGTCCCGACGCTGGGATGTCCTGCTCGCAGCGGCAGCAGTGACAGCGGTGGCCGCCGCGGACACCTACTACGCACCCCTGACCAGCAGCTGGTCACCTCCGTTCCCCTCCCCCGGTGATGCGGGGTACCTGTTGTTCTACATCCTGATGCTGGCTGCGCTCGCCGTGGTGGTGCGCCGCGACGCGCGAGGGCAGTCGGGGTCTGTGTGGATGGACTGCGCCGTGGGGTCGCTCGGCGCAGCCTCGGTGCTCGCGGTGCTGCTCAACCCGGTGCTTGCCTCAGCCCTGAGGGACTCATGGTCGATGGCCACCGCGGTGGCTGTGGCCTACCCGATGCTCGATCTTCTCTTCATCGCCACGGTTGCCGGGGTCGTCGCCGTGCGCGGTGTACGCGGGGGCCACCGGCTGGTCCTGCTGATCGCGGGCTTGATGCTCTATGCGGTGGCGGATGTGGTCTACGCGTTGCAGGTCACTGCTGACACCTACGCGATCGGGTCACCGCTGGACGCCGCCTGGACGATCGGTGTCACCCTCATGGCCCTGTATGTCGACGGCAGCGAGCGCCGTGACGCGCCGGCGACCGAAGAGGTGATCCCGGCGACCGGTGCCGCCGCGCCGTCCCGCCCAACGGCCCTGGTCGTGCCGACGGTGGCCACGGCTGCCGGGCTGGGGGTGCTGCTGGTGAGCAGCCAGACCCATCTGTCAACGCTGGCGGTCGTCCTCGCTGGGGTGACCCTGCTGGCAGCGGCGACTCGCACGCAGATGGCATTTGGCCGGCTCGTGCGGATGGGTGACCTTCGCCGCCAGGCCTCCACCGACCCCCTGACGGGCCTGCCGAACAGACGGGCCCTGGACCTCCAGGCAGGGATACGGCTCGCGGATACGCAGCACCAGTGCCAGGCACTGCTGATGATGGACCTGGACCGGTTCAAGGAGGTCAACGACAACCTGGGCCATGACATCGGGGACCAGCTGCTGATCGAGGTGGGCACTCGCCTGTCCACGCACCTACGAGGCGGTGACCTGCTGGTTCGCCTGGGTGGGGACGAGTTCGCGGTCCTGCTCCAGGACGCCGCCCACGACCAGGCGGTGGAGGTGGCCATCAGGTTGTGCTCGGCGCTGGCCAGGCCGTTCGACCTCGACGGCAACGCGGTGCACACCGCCGCCAGCATTGGCATCTCCCTCTTTCCCGACGACGGACGTGACCTTGCCACCCTGATGCGCAAGGCCGACGTCGCCATGTACAAGGCCAAGGCATCCGCCTACGGCCATCACGTCTTCGGCGAGGTGGACGACACCAGCTTTGCCACCCGGCTCCGCAAGGTCGATGAGCTGCGCACTGCACTGACCAGCGACCAGCTCATCGTTCACTACCAGCCCAAGATCGACCTGCGAACCGGCGAGGTCCCCGG
>JANOHS010000515.1:0-2418 GCA_031406655.1 Micrococcales bacterium | reverse complement strand
CAGGGTTGCCTCCTCGCCTGCCCCGGTCGAGTCGCTCGAGGTGCCGCAGGCCCCGACACCGAGCAGCACAGCAGCCAGAACGGCGGCATAGGCCATCCGTCCGTTGAATCGCATTCCATCTCCCGCACGTCAATAAGAAAGGTAAGCCTCACCTTACATGAACCAGGTTTGCCCACGGGTCAGCCGGTCCAGCCCCTGACCTCGTCAGTGGAAGCCGCGGCCAAAGCCACACTGTAGGCCGCCATCACCACCTCGTCGCTTGCGTGCTCCACGCCGGTCAACAGGCCCAGGGCGAACGCCTGGCGCTCCGACATCCGGTCGGCAAGATCCTCGAGCAGCGCCAGTGCCATCAGGCTGTCCTGATGATGGCCGAGTAGCTCCTGCAGCTCCTCCATCCGCTGGGCGAGGGCGTGGGCCGCGGGCCCGAAGGCCGGTGCGGCCACCTCGGCGGCATACCGGGCTCGCTTGGCCGCCTTGCGGACCTCGTGAAGCTCCGGGCCGCCCATGTCGTACGTGCCTTGCGCCGCCCTGGCCGCACGGTCGACGCGGGCAGCGGCGCGGCCCACCAGCGCGGGCAGGGTATGCCGTTTCGACGCCTTGGCACCCGGCTCGGCCCAAGGCGGGTGGGTGACGAACGCCGTGAGATCGGCCAGCAACGCGGCATACCTCGGGCTGTCCATTGCGGTGATCAGGTGGCGGTGAGCGTGTGAATGCCGTTCTGCCAGCTCACGATCCAGACCGGCGAGCACCTCCGCCAAATGCGCGTCGACAGGCAGGACCGACGCGGTCTCATGAAGACGGGCTCGCATCACCTCGACGTCGCGGACCGGGCCGAGCACCGTGCCCAGCCATGTGAGGCCGTCGCGCAGGTGCTCGATCTGCGAGGTGGCGAACAACGGTCCGAACGTCGCCAGGCTGCTGCGCAACCGTCGCGCGGCCACGCGCATCCGGTGCACCGCATCCGGGCTGTCGATGCGGGCCCCGGGCTCTCTCACCCTCAGCTCGTCGACCTGCGCGTGCAGGTAGGTCACGATCAGCTCGCGCGAGTCCCTCACGTTGGTCGCCGCGCTCTTGCTCACCTTCTCAACCTATCTGCCCGACCGAACACCGCGGATCGCGCGTTTCGGGCCCCAAAAGGGGCCGAAACGGACGATCCGCGGTGTTCTGATGGGGGCACGCCAGCGAGGGGGCGCCATGCGGCGAACGTAGGCTGGAGCCATGAGCGGCGAGCACCAGCCCGGTCCCGACCACGGGGCTGTCCACGAGGGTGCGGCCGGGCACCTGCACGGTGGTCATACCGGACGGCTCGACCGGGTCAAACATGCCTTCATGCCACACAGCCACGACTCGGCGGACTCCGTGGACGAGGCGATGACCGCCTCCCGCGACGGCATGCGAGCGCTGTGGGTCTCGCTCGCCATCCTGGGCGTCACCGCCGCCGCCCAGGGCGTGGTCGTGTGGATATCGGGCTCCGTCGCCCTCCTTGGTGACACGGTCCACAACCTTGGCGACGCACTCACCGCCATACCACTTGCTGTTGCGTTCACCATCGGGCGACGAGCGCCAACACGTCGCTACACCTATGGGTACGGACGGGCCGAGGATCTGGCCGGCATCCTGATCGTCATGGCCATCGCCGCCTCCGCGGTGTTCGCCGGCGCCCAGGCGATCGGGCGCCTGCGCCATCCCGAGGTGATGTCCTTCCCGCTGGTCGTGGCGCTGGCCGCCCTCGTCGGCTTCGCCGGCAACGAGTTCGTTGCGCGTTACCGCCTCCGCGTCGGTCGCAGGATCGGATCGGCCGCCCTGGTGGCCGACGGCCTGCACGCCCGCACCGATGGCTACACGTCGCTGGCTGTGCTGATCAGCGCCGGTGGCGCCATGGTCGGCTTCCCGATGGCCGATCCACTCGTGGGACTGGCGATCACGGCCGTGCTGTGCCTGGTGCTTCGCGACGCGGCCCTTGAGGTCTACCGGCGGCTGATGGACTGCGTCGACCCCGATCTGGTCAGCAGATGCGAAGAGGTGCTCCAAAGCATCGAGGGCGTGGAGCACGTCGGCCAGGTACGCGTGCGCTGGATCGGGCACGAGCTCCACGCCGACATCGACCTGGTGCTGCCCGACCGGTTCACGCTTCGCCAGGCGCACGATGTCTGCGTTGCCGCCGAACAGGCTCTCGTTGTGGCGATTCCGCGTCTGACGGCGGCCGTCATCCACCCCGATCCGCACCTGACGCCCGGGCGGTCGCACCACCGGGAAGGCACGCGCACCCACCCCTGAGGTCCGCTGGTGCCCTGACGAGACCGTTTTGTGCCCCGCTCTTGCGCTTTGTTACCGGTCAGTAGCATCATGGTTGTTACTGACGGGTAACGGCAGGTCTGAGCGACCGGCAAGCGGTCTCGATCTGAGCCACGGAGGACC
>JANOHS010000454.1:0-3071 GCA_031406655.1 Micrococcales bacterium | reverse complement strand
CTGCGCGACATCACCGCGCTGGACCCGGGCGACCTGACCGGCGCATCCCTGATCACCGCCTCGGCGCTGCTGGACATGATGACCGCGGACGAGCTGGAACGACTTGTCACGACCTGCGCCGCAGCGGGCTGCCCCGCGCTGATCACCATCTCGGTCATCGGACGCGTCGATCTCACGCCGGCCGATCCGCTGGACGCGGGCATCGCCAGTGCGTTCAACGCCCACCAGCGGCGCAGCACCGGCGGCCGGCGACTGCTCGGCCCCGACGCGGTCGACGCCGCGGCCCAGGCTTTCAGCCGGCTCGGCGCTGACGTCCTCGTTCGCCCCAGCCCTTGGCGGCTCGGCCACTCTCAGGCCGCCTTGGCGAGCGAGTGGCTCACCGGCTGGGTGAGCGCGGCGTGCGAGCAGCGACCCGAGCTGACCTCGGACGCCGCGGCCTACGTCCGGCGCCGCCTGGCCCAGGCGAGTGCCGGCCTGCTCAGCGTCACGGTGCACCACCACGACCTGCTGGCCCGGCCTCGACGTCCTCCGTCGGCGCTGATGAACCCGCCGCAGGATCTGGTGCCGGCATGAGCCGGACCTTGTGGTCATGGGCGCGCCCCCTGGGCTGCGCCGCGGTTCTTGCCATCCTGGTGTGGCGGCTGGGCACCGGACCGTTCCTCGACGGAGTCCGGAGCGTCGACCGGCCTTCACTGGCAGCGGCCTCCGGCATTGCGGTGCTGACCACCGTGTGCTGCGCCTGGCGATGGAGCCTGGTCGCCCGCGGTCTCGGCGTCGACCTTCCGCTACGTACGGCAGTCGCCGCGTACTACCGGTCGCTGTTCCTCAACCTGACGCTGCCCGGTGGCGTGCTCGGCGACGTGCACCGTGGAGTGCGCCACGGCCGTGATGCCGGCGATGTCGGCCGTGGTCTGCGGGCCGTCGTCTGGGAACGCTCCGCCGGGCAGGTCGTACAAGCCGTTCTGACGGTGCTCGTCCTGATCCTGCTGCCGTCGCCGGTACACGCGTCCATGAAGGTCGCCGCGGCCCCGGCCGTGGTTGTCGCGCTCGGCGCTGTCCTCCTCCTGCGCCGTACGCGGCCGCACGCCGGGCCATCCCGCTGGGCGCGGACCTTGAGCGCGGTTGCCACTGACCTCCGGGGCGGGCTGCTCGCACGTCGAGCGTGGCCAGGCATCGTCCTCGCGTCCGCCGTGGTCGTGGCCGGCCACACGGCGACGTTTCTCATCGCCGCGCGGACGGCCGGCTCTGCTGAGTCGCCGGCCCGGTTGCTGCCGCTGGCGATGCTGGTGCTGTTGGCCATGGTGCTCCCTGGTGTCGGTGGGTGGGGTCCGCGTGAGGGCGCGGCCGCGTGGGTGTTCGGCGTGGCCGGGCTGGGCGCCGCCCAGGGCGTCGCCACCGCGGTGGTGTACGGCGTACTGGTGTTCGTCGCCTGCCTGCCGGGGGCCGTCGTGCTCGTCGTGGCATGGTTCCGCCGTACCCGGCCACCGGGGCGTCGCGAGCCGCGGCTGCCGTGGCGCGTGCCCGTCTCCGTGCGACCGGACGGTGCCGCACATGGCTGACCGCCCGTATACCCTCCTGAGCTGCGGTATGTCGATCGACGGGTATCTCGACGGCGCGACAGAGAAGCGGCTGCTGCTCTCCAACGATGCGGACCTCGACCGGGTGGACGCGGTGCGGGCCGCCTGCGACGCGATCCTGGTTGGCGCCGCCACTGTCCGGAAGGACAACCCGCGACTCCTGGTGCGGACGAAGGCGCGACAGGACGAGCGGGTCGCCCGAGGGCTTCACCCCTCGCCGATCAAGGTCACCGTGACCGGGGGGGCGCGGCTGGACCCGTGCGCGAACTTCTTCACCATCGGCGACACCGAGAAGCTGGTCTACTGCGCGAGGGCAAAAGTTGCCGAGGCACGCGATCGGCTCGGGCTGGTGGCGACCGTGCTTGACGGCGGCGAGCCCGTCGATATGCAACAGATCAGCGAGGACCTCTTTGCCAGGGGCGTGCAGCGGTTGATGGTCGAGGGCGGCGGGACGGTGCACACACAGTTTCTGACCGCCGACCTCGCGGATGAGCTGCAGCTGGTGGTCGCGCCGTTCTTCGTCGGCGACTCCCGGGCCCGGCGGTTCGTCAGCGACGGCCGGTTCCCCTGGAACCCCGGCCGGCGCGCGACGCTGGCGGAGGTGCGCCGGATCGATGACGTGGTGCTGCTGCGATACGCGCTCTCGACCCGATTCCGGAAGGACTGACCGAGGAGGCCCAATGCCGCGAACTCTCCCCCCTGCGACGATCCGCACCCAGCTGACGGTGCCGTTGCGGTTCGCCGACGGATACGCCACGAGCGCGCGCGTGTTCACCTTCGACGGACTGGCCGACGGGCGGGAACACCTTGCTTTTGGACTCGGAGACCGCGCTGGCGCACTCAACCCGGACGGGCGCCGATGCCCACCGCCGCTGGTCCGGCCGCACAGCGAGTGCCTCACCGGTGACGTGTTCGGCAGCCAGCGGTGCGACTGCGGCCCCCAGATACGCGAGGCCGTCGAGCGCATCGCCGACGCCGGAGGCTTCTTGCTGTACCTCCGGCAGGAGGGGCGTGGGATCGGCTTGTACGCCAAGCTGGACGCCTACGCGCTGCAGGACGCGGGTCTGGACACCTACGAGGCCAACCTCGCGCTCGGCTTCGCGAAGGACGAGCGCGACTACCTTGCCGCGGCACAGATGCTGCAGGCTCTGGGTCTGTCACGGGTGGCTCTGTTGAGCAACAACCCGGACAAGGCCGAACAGCTCGGCAGGCTCGGGGTGACCGTCACCGAGCGGGTGCCGACGAGTGTGCACCTGTCCGCCGCGAACGCTCACTATCTGGCGACGAAGGCCCGGCACGGCGCCCACACACTCGATCTCCCCCTCGCCGGGTCGCATCCAGAGGCTGGCCGGGTTGCGGGGTGAACCCTGCTGTTGACCCATCCGTATCAACGGGAAAGGCAGCGAATTGGAGACTCACATGGCCCAGACCTCGCGCATGACCGGCGTTCGTGTCGGGACGACCCACCGACTGCTGATCCTGGTAGTGGCGGCA
>JANOHS010000451.1:0-5536 GCA_031406655.1 Micrococcales bacterium | reverse complement strand
ACCGCCGGGGCCGCACTTCGAGCCAGTCTGGACGCCGCACCCCGCGGTGGACGACCCTTGGTGACCCACATCTTCAACGCGATGCCGCCCCTGCATCACCGCGCGCCGGGTCCGGCCAGCGCCGCTCTGGCCGCAGCCGCCCGTGGCGAGGCGATCCTGGAGGTGATCGGCGACGGTGTCCACCTGGCCGCAACAACCGTGCGGATGCTCTTCGATCTCGTTGGCCCGCAAGGGATCTGCCTCATCACTGACGCGATGTCGGCCAGCGGGATGCCCGATGGCAGGTACACCCTCGGCGGCCAGGACGTCATCGTGTCGGGGCGCACCGCCCGGCTGGCCGAGGGGGGCTCGATCGCCGGTGGGGTCGCGACGATGCTCGACGTCGTCCGCTGGTGCGTGCAGGCCGCGGGCATCCCGTTGCTGGACGCCGTCGTCGCCGCCTCATCCACCCCCAGCCGAGCGCTCGCCCTGGCCGGAGTCGGAGGGCTACAGGCCGGCAACCTGGCCGACGTCGCGGTCGTCGACGACGAGCTGTCGCTGCAAGCCGTGATGCGCCGGGGGGTCTGGCTTCGAGCTGGCACAGATCCCGGCTGAGTCAACCCGGCTGAGTCAACCCGATCACCTTCGGATCCGATCACCCAAGAGGAGCAGCGCGTGGCGACGATCATGGCCCAGGAGATCGCCGAGCAACCGGCCGTGGTCGCGGCAACTCTGGAGGCGCTGCGCCCACTGCGCCCACGGATCAGGGCGCTCACGGCTGACCGGCCACAGATCCTCTTCGTCGCGCGCGGCTCATCGGACAACGCCGCCATCTACGGTCGCTACCTTCTGGAGGTGCACTCGGGGCGGACCGCCTCCATGGCGGCCCCGAGCGTGGCCACCCACTACCGGCGTGGGCTCGACCTGACCGGTGCCGTGGTCGTGGCCGTCTCCCAG
The DNA here is from genome assembly GCA_031406655.1 of Micrococcales bacterium. Classification (GTDB taxonomy): domain Bacteria; phylum Actinomycetota; class Actinomycetes; order Actinomycetales; family Dermatophilaceae; genus UBA4719. The sequence continues at coordinate 4,600 of JANOHS010000451.1, read as the reverse complement.
TCCGGCCAGACCGAGGAGATCATCCAGACCCAGGAGTGGGCGAAGCGCTGCGGGGCCGCCACGATTGCGGTCACCAACGTGGCGGACAGTTCGCTGGCGCAGGCCGCCGATCTGGCACTGGTCACCCTCGCCGGCACTGAGCGGGCCGTTCCGGCGACCAAGACCTTCACCGCCCAGCTCACCGCCATGGCAGTGCTGGCCACGGCGCTTGCCCCCGAACCGAGCTCGCTGGACAACGACCTGGACCGCGTGCCGGCGCAGATCGAGAGGCTGCTTGCAGCGCGCGCAGGCGTTGACGCGGCGGTCACCCTGCTCGCGCGCACCAACGAGGTCCTGGTCAGCGGCCGCGGACTGGCCTATGCCGCCGCAGTCGAGACCGCGCTGAAGCTTGAGGAGACGTGCCTGCGCCCGGTCCGAGGGCTGTCGTACGCGGACCTCAAACACGGCCCTATCGCGATAGTCGACCCCCAGCTGGTCTCCATAGTCGTGGCCGCTCAGGACGGGCCCATGCTCGAGGGACTCACCGAGCTGCTCAACGACCTTCGCTCACGTGGAGCCCTGACCGTCGGTATCGGTGGTGACGCCGCATTCGCCGCTGCGGCGGACGTCAGTGTTGCCGGACCGGATTTGCCGGAGACGGTCGCGCCCATCGCGCTGGTGGTCGCCGGGCAGCTGGTCGTCGAGGCTCTCGCGCTCGCGCTCGGCCTGAACCCCGATGCACCACGAGGACTTCACAAGGTCACCCAGACCGACGTCTAGCGATGCTCAGCTCGACTCCCGTTCAGCAGCGTCCGAGGCCTGCTACGGTATTCCAATGAGTACTGGAATATGTCATGGCTGACCGTTCCGCCAGGACCGAGCTCTTCGAGCAGTACGCGCGAGTGGGCAAAGCGCTCTCAGCCCCGAAGCGGCTGGATCTGCTCGACCTGCTGGCCCAGGGCGAGCGCACCGTCGACGCGCTGGCGCGGGCCGCCGGGGTCGGGGTGTCCACGGCGTCGATGCATCTGCAGACGCTGCGCCAGGCTGGGCTGGTGCGTACCCGCAGGGAGGGCACCAGCGTCCACTACCGCCTTGCCGGCGACGACGTCGCGGGCCTGTACGCCGACCTGCGCGACGTGGCCCTCGCTCACCTGGCCGACGCGGACCGGGCCCGCGTGGCCTACCTCGGCGGGGACGACGCCGGCGAGGCCGAGGACGTTCCACGCGAGGAGCTGCTGCGCCGTGCCCGCAGCGGCGAGGTCATCGTGCTCGACGTCCGCCCGCGCCACGAGTACGCCGCCGGGCACATCCCGGGCGCGGTGTCGGTGCCGGTCGAGGAGCTCGAGCAGCGCCTGGCCGAGCTGCCCGCCGGCCTCCATGTGGTCGCGTACTGCCGCGGGGCGTACTGCGTGCTCGCCTACGACGCGGTTCGGTTGCTGACCCGGCATGGACGGTCGGCGCGCCGCCTGCGCGAGGGCATGCTCGAGTGGCGGCTGGCCGGCATGCCGGTCCAGTCAGGCGTCGCGTGAGCCCCAACCCCAACCCCGACCCGAACCCCCAGATGGAGCTGACGAACTCGTGAATATCCTGATCATCATCAACGGTGCCGCCTACGGCCAGGACGCGACCTATAACGCGGTGCGCCTGGCCGCGTCGATCGCCAAGCGCGACGAGGTGAGCCTTCGGGTCTTCCTGATGGGAGACGGCGTCACGGTGGCCATGGCGGGGCAGAAGACCCCCGACGGCTACTACAAGCTCGACCGGATGCTGACCGCCGCCTCCCGCCGGGGGGCGGCGATCGGTTGCTGCGGTACCTGCATGGACGCGCGCGGCATCACCGAGACCATGCTCGTCGAGGGTGCCGGGCGGTCCACGATGGAGGAGCTCACCGACTGGACCCTGGCTGCCGACAAGGTGCTGGTGTTCTGATCAGCACCTGACCCGGCGGCGTCAAGCACCCCGCAGCCCCTGATAGGCCGAGCAGAGAACCGACGTGGCCCGCTCGATGTCCGCGGCGCTGGTGCCGAGGCCAAGGGACAACCGGACCGCCCCGCGCGCCCGGTCCGGGGTGAGCCCCATGGCGAGCAGCACCCCTGATGGTTGCTCCTCCCCCGCGTGGCAGGCAGACCCGGTGGAGGCGGCAACCCCGTCGGCGAGCGCGAGCAGGTCCCTCCCGCTGACGCCGGGGAACGAGACGTTCAAGGTGTTGGGCAGGACGCTGCCGACGGTATTGCGGGTCAGCCCCGGAACCCCTGCGGACAGGGCAGCCCACAAGTCGTCCCGCAACCGCGCGATCCTGCCTGTCTCCTCGGGCAGCCGTGCGGTCGCGGCCTCACAGGCGGCGCCGAGAGCGACGATGCCCGCGACGTTCTCGGTGCCAGGTCTGCCCCCTCGTTCCTGACCGGCGCCGAGAAGTACCGGCGCGATGTCGGTGCCGCGCCGCACATAGAGAGCGCCGATTCCCTTGGGCGCGTAGCACTTGTGCCCTGCCACGCTCAAAAGGTCGACGCCAAGGGCATCGACTTCGACGACGACCTTGCCTACGGCCTGCGCTGCGTCGGTGTGCGCCAGCGCACCCACGGCATGGGCTGCCTCAGCGGCTTCGGCGACGGGCATGAGGGCACCGGTCTCGTTCTGGGCGAGCATCAGGGAGACCAGCGCAACATCCGGGCCGATCGCGCGGCGGACCTCGCCTGCGTCGACGTGCCCGGACCCGGTCACCGGGAGGAGGCTGACTGCCCAGCCCAGCCTTTCCAGGTGCTCGCACGGGCGCAGCGTGGCGGGGTGCTCCACCCGCGAGGTCACCACCCGGCGCCGGTCAGCTGCCGCCATGGCGGCGGCTCCGAGGATCGCCATGTTGTTGGACTCGGTCCCGCCCGAGGTGAACACCACCTCGTCCGGCCGACACGACAGCGACGCGGCGACCTGCTCGCGGGCATGCTCCACGCCGTCGCGGGCGCGGCGGCCGAAGCCATGCTCGCTGGAGGGGTTGCCGAACTGCTCCCGCAGGTAGGGCAGCATCGCCTCGAGCACCTCGGGGAGCACCGGGGTGGTCGCGTTGTGGTCGAGGTAGACCACCTCAGAGCCTGCCCGCGGGTTCGGGACCTCGTTCATCGGTGCTCCTTCCTCAGGCACGGCATCACCGGAGCCCTCAGACATGGGTGGCCTCGCGGGGATGGGTCTCGTACATCCGGAACCAGACGACCAGTCCCGAGGCGGCTGTGATCGCGGCGACCACCCAGATGGCCGCGCGGATCCCCCACAGGTCGGCCAGTATGCCGGCCAGCAGCGCGCCGATGGCGACGCCGCCGGCGCGCCAGAGCCGGTAGGCACCCACCGCCCGGGCCCGCCATGCCGGGTGGGCGACGTCGCCGATCGCCGCAAGGAGGGTGGGATAGACCATCGCGGTACCGGCGCCGAGCAACCCTGAGGCGACGACCCACCCGGCGAACGAGTCAGCCATCGCGACCAGGCCCAGCCCGATCGACTGGGTGATCATGCCAGTGACGATCAGCCCCTTGCGGCCGATCCGGTCCGACAGGGCGCCGGTGAACAGCTGCCCCACGCCCCAGACCGCCGGGTAGATCGCCGCCAGCACGCCGATCCGTGCGACGGACTGGCCAGCCGCGGCAAAGAGCACCGGAAAGAGCCCCCAGGCAAGGCCGTCGTTCAGGTTGTTGACCATGCCTGCCTGGCTGACGGCCGAGAGCGCCGGCTCGCGAAAGCTGGTCTGGATGAACACCTCTCGATTGTCGAGCCCGCGGTGCAGGTGGTTGTGGCGGCCATCCGCACGGCCGGTGTGCAGGCCGGCCTCGAGGCGGGCGTGCCCTCTGGTCTCCCGGACGGACAGGGTCGACAGGCCCAGGCCGAGCGCCGCGAAGACGATGCCGAGGTAGAACGGCTGCGGACGAAGCCCGTTGTTTGCCGCGATGTAGCCGGTGGCCAAGGCCGTCGCGGCGACCGCGCTGTAGCCGGCCGCCTCGTTCAGCCCCATCGCCAGCCCACGCCGGCTCGCACCGACCAGGTCGATCTTCATGATGACGGTGGTCGACCAGGTCAGGCCCTGGCTGATCCCCAGGAACACGTTCGCCACGACGACCCAGCCCCACGACGGCGCCCAGATCAGGAGCAGGGGCACGGGCAGCGCGACCAGCCAGCCGGCGACCAAAACCGGTTTGCGGCAGTACCGGTCCGACCAGGTTCCTGCGAAGTAGTTGGTCGCGGCCTTGGAGACGCCGAAGGCCAGGATGTAGGTCAGTGCGGCTGTGTAGGCAGCAAGGTGGAACTCGCGCACCGCCAGCAGCGGAAGGACCGTGCGCTCCTGGCCCAGCATTCCCCCGACCATGGCGTTGACCGCCACGAGGAGGCTGAACTGGGCAAGGTTGGTGCGAAGCCCCATCCGAGGTCCCGTGCCGGGGTCGACCTCCTGGGCGACCTGGGGCCGCGTCACCCGCCCAGCTCCAGGGAGACCCCGGTGATGTCCGCCCAGTGCCGCGGTCCCCCGGGCAGGACCGCGACGGTCCCGGCCCCGGCTCCCTCGAGCAGGCTCGCCCCTGTCATTGCCCGCTCGCCGTGCCCGCACATGACGACCACCGGGGTGCCTCGCCACTGAGCCGCGCGT
>JANOHS010000442.1:0-3950 GCA_031406655.1 Micrococcales bacterium | reverse complement strand
GTACGCGCCGTGCACGTTGCCGAAGGTCAGCGCGGTCATGTAACGGCCGTGCTCGCCCAGGCCCAGCGCCTCGACGGTCGCGAGCGCGTCCTCGGGGGTGGAGTAGAGCTTCTCGTCGATCGCACCCGTGACGCCGTCCTCCTCGCCACCGACGGCGCCGACCTCGATCTCGAGGATGATGTGCGCGGCCTTGCACAGGTCGAGCAGCTCGCGGGCGATGGTGAGGTTCTCGGGCACCGGAATCACCGAGCCGTCCCACATGTGCGACTGGAACCACGGCTGGCCGCCGGCCTTGACCCGCTCGGCGGAGAGCGCGATCAGCGGGCGGACGAAACCGTCCAGCTTGCCCTTGGGGCAGTGGTCGGTGTGCAGCGCGATGTTGACGTCGTAGTTCTTGGCGACCTCGTTCGCGTACGCGGCAAGGGCGATGGATCCGGTCACCATGTTCTTGATGGTCGGGCCGGAGAGGTACTCGGCGCCCCCGGTCGAGACCTGCACGATCCCGTCGCTGCCGGCCTCGGCGAACCCGCGGATCGCGGCATTGAGCGTTTGCGAGGACGAGACGTTGATCGCGGGGTAGGCGAACGAACCGGCCTTCGCGCGGTCCAGCATGTGCGCGTAGACCTCGGGGGTCGCGATGGGCATTGGTGACTCCTCAAAGAAGCTGGGCTGGTCGGTCAGCCGCTGGACGGATCGGCAGGGCTGCTGAACTGATCCTGCCACGCGACCCTGCGGCCCGCGACCCCCCGTCCCACCATGGCGCCTACCGCTCGGCGGTGTTCAGCAGGCCGGTTGAGTGGTGTGACCCCGCTGGTCGAAAACGTGCTGTCGAACCCACGCATGCATGGCGATCGCTGCCGCGGCACCGGCGTTGATCGACCGCGTCGAGCCGAACTGGGCGATGTCCAGGATCGCCACCGACGCCTCGCGCGCCTGCGGAGAGAGCCCGGGACCCTCCTGGCCGAAGAGAAGGATGCAGTGCCGTGGCAGGTCATAGGTCTCCATCGGCCGTGACCCCGGCAGGTTGTCGATGCCGATGATGGGTATGCCGTGTGCGCCGCCACCCGCTGGAGCCGCGTCTGCCCAGAGGACCAGGTCCTGGACGCTGGGGTGGTGGTACTCGTGCTGGTAGCGATCGGTCACCATGGCGCCCCGACGGTTCCACCGGCGCTTCCCGACTATATGAAAAGCCTTGGCGTTGAAGGCATTTGCAGTCCGAATGACCGAGCCGATGTTGAAGTCGTGGCCCCAGTTCTCGACGGCAACATGGAAGTCGTGCCGCTGGGAGTCCAGGTCATGCACGATGGCCTCGTGACGCCAGTAGCGGTACTTGTCCACGACGTTGCGGCGGTCACCCCCGGAGAGCAGCGACTCGTCATACAGGGAGAGCTCGGGCTCGCCCGGCCAGGGACCCACCCACGGCCCGACCCCGATGTCGCTCAGCACTCGCTCTGCCACCACGATGGCTCCCATCTGCTCTCGAGCCGGGCAGGCGCTGGAATTGGGCCTGACCGGCCCGGCGCCTACCCTCGGAACTGTGATGCACACTCTCGGACCCAGCTGGATGGACCCGCAGTACCTGCTCGACCAGTTCGGGCCGGCGTTCTTCTGGGTCAGCGTGGTCATGGTCTTCGTCGAGTGCGGTCTGCTCTTCCCCATTCTTCCGGGCGACTCGCTGCTCTTCGCCGCTGGGCTGTTCATCGCCAACGGCAAGCTCGGGGTCAACATCGTGCTGGCCTGCGTGATCCTCACCGTTGCAGCCTTCGCCGGCAATGTCGCGGGCTACGAGATCGGTCGCGCGATCGGTCCACCCCTCTACGAACGTGATGGGCGGATCCTGAAGAAGAAGTACTTCGACCAGACGACCACGTTCTTCGACCGGTACGGCAACAAGGCGCTGGTCCTCGGCCGCTTCGTGCCGATCGTGCGGACGTTCGTGACCGTGGTGGCCGGAGTCGGCCAGATGGACCGGCGCCGCTTCTTCACCTGGAGCGGTGTGGGCGCACTCCTCTGGGCGTGCGGCATCACGCTGCTGGGCTACTTCCTGGGCCAGGCGTTCCCGGTGCTCCAGGACAAGCTCGAGCTCGCGATCCTCGCCATCGTGGCGGTCTCGGTGCTGCCGGTGCTGGTGGAGTACCTCCGCCATCGCAGGCAGGTCAATGCCGTGGTGGAGGAGGCCGCGGAGGAGATCATCGAGGGGCGCTGACGTCGGGCGAGAGCTCAGGTGGTCGGCGGAGGCGAAGGCGGGATCGAGTCCTGGGGCGTGACCGGGGTTGGCGGCTCGGGAGCCGGAGATGCTCCGGGAGCTGCGGCGCCGAAGCTCACGCTGGGCAGCTCGCGCTCGAGACCCTCAGCCTCGAAGTACTCCTCGCGGCCGATGTTGAACATGCCTGCGACGACGTTGCTCGGGACGGTCTCGACCTTGGTGTTGAGCTCGCGGACGTTGGCGTTGTAATAGCGGCGACCGGAGGCGATGCGGTCCTCGGTCGAGGTCAGCTCCTGTTGCAGCGCAAGGAAGTTCGTGTTCGCCTTGAGGTCCGGATAGGCCTCGGCGACGGCGAACAACCGGCCCAGCGCCTGGCTCAGCATCCCCTCGCTCGCGGCGGCCGCAGCCGGGCTCTGACCACCGGACATGGCGGCGGACCGGGCCTGCATGACCCCCTCGAGCGTGCCCCTCTCGTGCGCGGCGTAGCCCTTGACCGTCTCCACGAGGTTCGGGATCAGGTCATGGCGGCGCTTGAGCTCGACGTCGATCTGGCGCCATGCCTCCTGGACGAGGTTGCGCAGCTTGATCAGGCCGTTGTAGATGCCGACCGCCCAGAGAACGAGCAGCAGCGCGAGACCGGCGATAACGATGAACTTGAGCACGTGTTCTCCCCGTTGTAGGCAGTCCCACGATCGTAGCCGCGGCAGGGTCCTGGCGCAGGTAGGCAGTCGGCGGCGGCCCTGCTGCGCTCAGGCCAGGCCCAGGTCCGCCAGGCTGTATGCCGTGACGTAGGTCAGGCCCATCGCCTCCAGCTTCTCCCGCGCACCGGTCGCCCGGTCGGCGATCGTGGCCACCGCGACCACCTCGGCGCCCTCGTCGCGGGCCGCGGCGACGGCGTCCATCGGTGAGGCTCCGGTGGTCGTCGTGTCCTCGACGATGAGCACCCGGCGCCCCTTGATCGACGGCCCCTCGATGCGCTGCTGGAGGCCGTGAGCCTTGCCTGACTTGCGCACGACGAAGGCGTCCAGGCGCCGGCCGGCCGCTGCCGAGGCGTGCAGCATCGAGGTCGCAACCGGGTCTGCGCCCAGGGTGAGTCCGCCGACGGCCTCGAAGTCGAGGTCCTTGGCCAGCTCGTTCATGACCTGGCCAACCAGGGGTGCGGCCTCGCCGTCGAGGGTGATCCGTCGCAGGTCGACGTAGTAGTCGGCCTCCCGGCCGGAGGACAAGGTGACCTTGCCGTGCACGATGGCCCTGGCCTTGATCAGCTCGAGCAGACGGTCGCGTGGCGAGATGGCGGCGGCGTTGGTGTCGGTCACGAGGCCGAAGCCTATCCGCGGACGCCTAGCTCTTGCGGCGTCGGACAGAACCGGCACGGCGTGAGACGGCCCGCAGAAGCGGCCGGGGGGTCACCTGGGCGAGGCCGGCGAACACCTTGTACTTCGCTCCGGGGATGGAGATGACCTTGCCGGCCCTGACGTCCTCCAGGGCGTCCCGGACCAGCCGGTCGGCCTCGAGCCACATCGCGTTCGGCAGCCTGGACATGTCGAGGTTGGCGCGCTCGTGCATCTCGGTATGGGTGAAGCCCGGGCAGAGCGCGGTCGCGGTGACCCCGGACCCGGCCAGCTCGTACGCCAGGGTCTCGGTGAAGGACGTGACCCAGGCCTTGGCCGCGGAGTAGGTGCCCATCGGGACGAAGCCGGCCACCGACGACACGTTGATGATGGCGCCTCGCCCGCGGTCCTTC
>JANOHS010000438.1:0-2328 GCA_031406655.1 Micrococcales bacterium | reverse complement strand
CCCCGAGACGGCCACCTCGTTCAACGCCTCGCCAGTGCCGATACCGAGCATGACGCGATCGGGGTACAGGCAGGCGAGGGTGCCGAACGCCTGCGCCACGACGGCCGGGTTGTAGCGGAAGGTCGGCGTCATGACGGAGGTGCCCAGCAGGACCCGCTCGGTGCGCTCGCCGACGGCGGCCAGCCAGGCCATGGAGAACGGGGCATGGCCACCGGTATGCCGCCAGGGCTGGAAGTGGTCGGAGATCAGCACGCTGTCCAAGCCGACCTGCTCGGCCTGGACGGCGAACTCGACGAGCTCGCGAGGGTTGAACTGCTCGGCCGAGGCCTTGTAGCCGATCCGTGGCGTCATGGTGACAGTTTCCCGTGCGGAGCCGCAGCCGCCAAACGTGCACAGGTGCCCGTATGCCGGCCGGGCCGTGCTTGGAGGTAGCCGACTTAGGGCAGGTTTGCCCGTTTGACCGCCCATCAAGTGTTCGGGAGTCCATGCCGGTGCGACTGCTATCGTCGGCTGAGAGTCAGATCGCGCGCCGGTGTGAGAGGAGCTCCCATGACGGAGAGTCGATTCGACCGCCCGGGAGATGGCGAGGCCTTCGTGGTCAGCAGTGAGGTGACGATCTCCTCGGAACACGGAAAACAGCTGGAGCAAGCCTTCCGGGACAGGCTGCACCTCGTCGAGGCCGCGCCCGGGTTCCAACGGCTTGAGGTGTGGCGGGACATCAACCTGCCCGGGGTCTTCCAGATGGTGTCCTGGTGGGACGACGTGGCGTGCTTCCGCGACTACATGAGGTCGGACGACCACCGTCGATCGCACGCACGAATCCCGACCGAACCCGAACGCCCCCATGCCTCCGGTCTGCGCCGGTACCGGCTTGTATCGGATGCGGGGGTGAGCGATGGAGGGTGACGCTCTGAGCGTGGTTCCGCGCGCGGTGCTCGAGGCGACACGCTCGTTGCTGTGGGTCGAGACACCCGCCGACGCGGTTCGCGTCGTGACGGCGCTGGTGCTGGGCCTCGGCGGTGCTGTGGTTTCGGCAGACTCTACCGACGCGAGCGCGATTCCTGCGGACCTCTCCTTCGGCGAAGGCGTGCCGATGCTGGCCTCGGCACGGCCCGGCAGCAGCGCGCGCCTGCTTCTGGACCGGTATCTGCCGGCCTTCCTGCTCGACGCCCGGCAGGCTCTCGAGCTGAGCGACCGGGTCGAGCGCCTCGCGGAGACTGCGTCCACCGACGTCCTGACCGGGCTGCCCAACCGCAGGATGCTGGAGCGCACGCTGGGGAGGCTCAGCACGTCAGAAGTTGTGATCATGCTCGACCTCGACCACTTCAAGGCGGTCAACGACGAGCTCGGTCACGCTGTCGGGGACGACGTGCTGCGCGCGTTCGGCGGAGCGCTGCTGGCCACGGTGCGCGGGCGCGACGCCCTCGGCCGTTACGGTGGTGAGGAGTTCGTCGTCGTTCTTCCTGCCTCCTCCGACCCCGACTCGTTCCTCGCGCGACTGCGTGACCACTGGTGTGTCGTGAGGCCCCATCCGGTGACGTTCTCGGCCGGGATCGCGCTGTCGTCGGGGGATCCCGCCGAGGTGATGACACGAGCTGACGAGGCGCTCTACCAGGCGAAGGAGTCTGGGCGCGACCGCTGGATCTGGGCGCAGGCCGGGGTGCTGACGACACCGTACCTCCCGAGCGACTACGTCGAGCCGTACCTTGACGGCGCGCTCATCGGCGACCGAGCCGGCGGTGTACGACTCACGCTCGACCTCCTCGACCACCACGTGCCGCACGAGCAGATCGTGGTGGATCTCCTCGCTGCCGCACAACGCGAGGTCGGAGAGCGATGGCAACGCAACGACCTCACCCCCGTCCACGAGCACCTGGCGAGCGGGGTCGCCGCCGCGGCTCTCGACGCGTTAGCAGGCGAGACCAGCCGCGTTGACGTGAGAGGGCTCACGGTCGTCAGCTGCTCGGAAGGGGACTGGCACTCACTCGCCGCCGAGATGTTCGGCGAATCGCTTCGTTCGCACGGTTTCGGCGTCAGAGTGCTGGGAGCGTCGACACCGGTCGAGGCCGTCGCCGACTACCTCGAGCGGTCGAACTGCGACGCCTTCGCGGTGTCGTGCAGCCTGCCGATCTACTTCCCGGGCGTCATCCGACTGATCGACGTCGCCCACGAGCGCGGGATCCCTGTCATCGTCGGAGGCCGCGCGTTCGGCGTGGACTCACGTCGTGCCCAACATCTGGGTGCCGACGCCTGGGCGGCGTCCGCGCACGACGCGGCGCCTATCCTTGCCGGCTGGCGATCCTCCCGCCCGATCGTCAACCCTGACCC
>JANOHS010000447.1:0-5073 GCA_031406655.1 Micrococcales bacterium | reverse complement strand
GATTGTCGACCACGATGAGGATGTCGCTGTCCGGCGCAAGGAGCTGCGTCATGGCGAGATCCTGGAGGTCCGGGTCCACCCCGACGACCTTGGTCGTGTCATCGGTCGTTCCGGTCGAACCGCCAGCGCTCTTCGCACCGTGATGGTCGCCCTCGCGGGCGGCCAGCCGGTGCGGGTCGACATCGTCGACACAGATCGGCAGCGATAGTCGAGGGACTTTGCTGATGCAGGTTGTCGTCGCCCGGATAGGCAAGGCCCATGGGCTGCGCGGAGAAGTGACCGTGCAGGTTCTCACCGCTTCGCCGGGCGAGCGTTTCGTGCCCGGTGCGGCCTTCGTGACGGATCCGGCGGAAGCCGGTCCGCTCGTGCTGCGCAGTGCTCGTGACCACAACGGAATCCTTCTGCTTGGCTTCGAGCACACCGAAGACCGAAGCGGTGCCGAAGCGCTGCGGGGCATCAAGCTGCTGGGCGACGTCATCGAGGACGATGACGACGAGGACACTTGGTACGAAAGGGATCTCGTCGGGCTCAAGGCCGTGACCGTCGGCGGTCAAGAGGTCGGCGAGGTGACAGCCCTGCAGTCACGGCCGACCCAGGACCTGCTGGTCCTTCGGTTGACCGACGGGCGAGAGGCGCTGGTCCCCTTCGTCACGGCGATCGTGCCTGAGGTCGACCTTGAGGGCGGCCGCGTTGTCCTCGACCCGCCTGCAGGCCTGCTGGAACTGGACCAGTCGTGAGGGCCCGGTCATGAGGCTAGACGTCGTCACCATCTTCCCGGAGTACCTCTCGCCACTGGACCTCTCACTGATCGGCAGAGCGCGCCAACAGGGCCTGATCCACCTGCAGATCCACGACCTGCGCGACTTCACCCACGACCGGCATCGCACCGTCGATGACACTCCGTATGGCGGTGGCGCCGGGATGGTCATGCGCCCGGAGCCGTGGGGAGAGGCGCTGGACCACGTCAGGGCATCGGGAGAGCACGGGGGCGTTCCCCACCTGGTGGTTCCTGGACCGGGCGGCGTTCCGTTCACCCAGGCGATGGCCCGTGAGCTGGCGACCCAGCCCTGGCTGGCTTTCGCCTGCGGTCGCTACGAGGGTATCGACGAACGGGTTCTGCAGGAGGCCCGAGAGCACCAGCCGGTCAGCGTCGTCTCCCTTGGTGACTACGTGCTCGGCGGCGGTGAGGTCGCTGTGCTCGTCATGGTCGAGGCCATCGTGCGACTGGTGCCAGGGGTCATCGGCAACGCCGAGTCCCTGGTCGAGGAGTCCCACGAGGATGGCCTGCTGGAGTACCCGGTGTACACAAAGCCCCCCGAGTGGCGCGGTCACGGCATACCCGAGGTCCTGCTGTCCGGACACCACGGACAGATTGCGCGATGGAGGAGGGACGAGCGCCTGCGGCGCACTGCGCAGCGCAGACCAGACATGATCGCACGGCTCGACCCGGCTGACCTGGATGCCCGGGACCGCGAAGTTCTCGCTCAATTTCAGGCTGCCCCCCCTGCTGTGGCAGAATGACTCTTCGCGTCCTGCACCGATTTCGTGCCCCTGCCACAGGGGGAGAGCAACGAGTGACGGCTCGCAGGAGCACCCCATACGAACTGCGCGTCCGGCACGTCGCCGTGGCGAGCACCAGAACCGTGAGCGACCTGTGGCGCTGACGAGAAAGCGAAGCCAACATGCACAAGCTCGACGACGTCGATGCGGCAAGCCTGCGCGACGACATCCCGGCCTTCCGCGCCGGTGACAACGTCAAGGTTCACGTCAAGGTCATTGAAGGCACGCGCGCGCGCGTCCAGGTCTTCCAGGGTGTTGTCATCCGTCGCCACGGCGGCGGCATCGGCGAGACCTACACGGTTCGCAAGGTCAGCTTCGGGGTCGGCGTGGAGCGCACCTTCCCGCTGCACAGCCCGGTCATCGAGAAGATCGAGGTCGTGACCCGCGGCGACGTGCGCCGCGCCAAGCTGTACTACCTGCGCGACCTGCGCGGCAAGGCTGCAAAGATCAAGGAGAAGCGCGACGTCACTCGCGCTCGCTGAGCTCACACGACGTTCACAGGCGTCCGCACTAGGCTCGGCAGCGATGAGTCCTGGACACCAGCTCGGCACGGAGGGGGAAGGCGCAGGTGAGTGTGACCGAGCCTGAGCAAGGCCTTCCCCATGACGCCGAGGAAGCGGTCGAACTATCCGAAACCAGTCAGGGTGAGCCTCCCCGCAGCACCCTGATGATGCTGCTTCGCGAGTCGACGATCGTCATCGTCCTGGCGTTGTTCTTGTCGCTGGTCGTCAAGACCTGGCTGATGCAGGCGTTCTACATTCCCTCTGAGTCGATGGAGACCACCCTGCTCAAGGGGGACCGGGTGATCGTCAACAAGCTGGTGCCGTCGCGGATCGGGATCGAGCGTGGGGACGTCATCGTCTTCCAGGACCCCGACCACTGGTTGCCGGCTGCCCACCCGACCGAGAGGACGCCGTTGACTTCCGCCGTTCGGGCCACGTTGACCTTCATCGGGTTGCTGCCCACTGACGAGGGGAACCACCTGATCAAGCGGGTCATCGGGACGCCGGGCGACCACGTCGTCTGCTGCGACAGCGCCCACAAGCTCACTGTCAACGGCGTGCCGGTGACCGAGCCGTACGTCTTTGCCGGCGACGCACCCAGCCAGACGCCTTTTGACATCACCGTCCCTCCAGGGCGGGTCTGGGTGATGGGGGACCACCGCTCCGAGTCAGCGGACTCCCGTCCTCATGACCAGGGCTCGGGGGGCCTCAAGGGCTCGGTCCCCGAGAGCCTGATCGTGGGCCGTGCCGTCACAGTCGTGTGGCCTCTCAAGAACCTGGCTTGGCTTCCCAACTACCGTGAGGCGTTCGCCAAGGTCCCGGCGGCAACGGCGAGATGATCGCAGGCACCTCGACGCACAGGCCCTCGCTGAGGTTTGAGCGGGCGCTGCAGCGTGAGGGGCATCGGCTGCTCGTCGGTATGGACGAGGTCGGTCGTGGGGCCCTTGCCGGTCCGGTGTCGGTCGGCGTCGTGATGATCGATGACGTATGCCGTTCCGCTCCGGTGGGCGTGAAGGACTCCAAGCTGCTCTCGCACCAGATGCGCGAACGAATGGTGCCAAAGATCCAGCGGTGGGCAACGGCGTATGCCGTCGGACACTCGTCACCGGCCGAGATCGACCAGTACGGAATCATGGTGGCCCTGCGTCTTGCCGGCACCCGCGCGCTCGCAGCGCTGCCCGTCATACCCGATCTGGTCATTCTCGACGGTAACCATGACTGGCTCACCGATCCGGAGCGGGTCGGGCTGCTGGGTTTTCTCGAAGCCGGTGTCGCGCCTGCCCACTGTGTCCCGGTAAGGACGATGGTCAAGGCTGACCTGTTCTGTTCGTCGGTCGCGGCTGCGAGCGTGCTGGCCAAGGTTGAGCGGGACGCGATGATGGTCTCGCTCGCGGCTGAGGTGCCGGGTTATGCCTGGGAGCTGAACAAGGGCTACTCAGCGCCCGAACACTTCGCGGCGCTGAGGTGCCTCGGTCCGAGCGAGCATCACCGTAGGTCGTGGCGTTTGCCTGGGTTGATGGAGGATGCGGTGTTGGATGATGATGCGATGGCGATCGAGCGCGGAGGTTGGCAATGAGCTCTGAGGATCTTGAGAAGTACGAGACCGAGATGGAATTGCAGCTCTACCGCGAGTATCGCGACGTGGTTGGTCTGTTCTCCCACGTTGTTGAGACCGAGCGTCGCTTCTATCTGGCCAACTCGGTGGACGTGAAGGTGCGCGGCGAGGGTGGCGAGGTCTACTTCGAGGTCACCATGGCTGACGCCTGGGTCTGGGATGTCTATCGACCTGCCCGGTTCGTCAAGAACGTCAGGGTCGTGACCTTCAAGGATGTCAACGTCGAGGAGCTGGCCAAGACCGAGCTCGAGCTGCCCAAGGAGGGCGGCTTCTAAGGTGTCCGGGCACCAGCAAGGACAAGCCCACCATGGCCACGGCCACGACCATCATGGTGACGGTGCGGCCGAAAGCGTTGTCACGAACGAAGCCTTCTGGGATGAGAGGTACCGCTCCAGCAGCAACCTCTGGAGCGGCCAGGTCAACCCCATCCTCGTCACTGAGGCAGCCGGCCTGGCTCATGGTGCCGCGCTGGATGTCGGTTGCGGGGAGGGCGCTGACGCCATCTGGCTGGCCGAGCAGGGTTGGCGGGTCACTGCTGTCGACGTCTCCACCGTGGCGCTGGAACGCGGCGCCACTCACGCGCTCGAGGTGAGCGCCGAAGTGGCCCAACGCATCACCTGGCTTCAGGCGGACCTCACCGAATGGGTTCCCGCCCCGGCGTCCTACGACCTGGTGTCGATCCAGTTCCTGCACCTGCCCAAGGATCCGCGCGAGGTGCTCAACCGCCGGCTCGCGGAGGCGGTGGCGCCAGGCGGCACGCTGCTCGTCGTGGGACACCACCCATCGGACTTGCAGACCACCGTCCCTCGTCCGTCGGTGCCGGGGCTGTTGTTCGCCGCCTCCGAGGTCGCTGCCGCTCTCGCCGCCGAGCAGTGGGTTATCCACGTCGACGAGGCACGAGCTCGGCAGACCCTCGACCCTGACGGCCACCCAGTCACGATCCATGATGCGGTTCTCAGGGCTCAGCGGAGAGCCTGAATGAGAGCCTGAACGAGAGCCTGAACGAGAGATCGTCCTCTGCTCAATCCTCAGAAGGGTGGTGGGCCGGCGTCGCGTTCCGCCCAGGGGATGGGTTGCTTCTTGGTCGGATCGTTCCCCTGACACCGTCAAGAGGGAGGTCCACGAAGGTGGGACGCGCAAGGCATCAACGGAACCTGACTGTGGCCTACTGACCAGAGCCCTTCGTCGCAAGGTTCGGGCTATCACCGCTCTGAGACGTGGCGGGGCAGCCAGGTGACGAACGTGTTGAGGTCCGGCAGGGCGAGATCGGCACCGGCGGAGCCCAGAGCAAGCTCGTCGTTTGCGCCGGTGGTGACGCCGACGGCATACGAGTTGGCGGCCCGAGCGGCGGCCATGTCGCCCGGGTGGTCGCCGACGTAGATCGAGGCACTCTCG
>JANOHS010000433.1:0-5740 GCA_031406655.1 Micrococcales bacterium | reverse complement strand
GTACTGTCCTATGCCGGCAGCCTGACCGTCGCGCTTGTCGCCGACCCCGACACCTGCCCCGACCTGCCCGAACTGCGTGACGCACTCGAGGAGGAGCTCCAAGTCCTGGTTTCGATCTGATCCATGCGCCTGTCGTGATGGAGTGGGGAAAATGACAGAGGTTCCGCAGCGCACCACCCGCCAACGGGTCCTCAAGTGGTTCCTGATCACGGTCGGGATCACCACTCTGGGCATCGTCGCACTGGTGATCTTCGTGGTCATCCAGCTGGGCGGAGGTGTGAGGTGGATGTTCGCCAGCGCCCCGAAAGCCACCGACCAGAACGTGGTTGCCGCGAATACGGCCGGGGGCGCGCAGCGCGACCGTCTGGTTGCCGACCTCCAGTCCGCCGGCGCCACGGCGGGTCTCACTCGGGTAACCGCGACCACCCCGAACCTGGGCTGCAGCGAAGGCCAACACAACTGGAAGATCAACAACGACTATGACCTGGAATGCAGCACCAACGTCAGGCTGATCCTTGGCTCGGCCCACCCGTCCGAATCCGCGCTGAGGGCCCAGCTGCTGGCCCTTCACGACCAGCTGGTCGCCCATGGGTGGCAGACCGCATACACGACCACGCCATTGACGTCGATCAAGGACATCGTCAATCAGCTGCCCATATCTGGAACGCCAGGTTCGCGACCCTTGCTGGAGCAGAGCCGCTCCGCCATGTACTTCCACGGCAGGCGCGGCGGCAAGGGCTCAGCGACGATCAACGTGCGCTTCACTGCGGATCAAGGCGACTGGGCGGTCCGGGAACTCGAGCGGGTTCCCTTTGGAACCTCCAACCCGGAAGGCGGCGCGCCCGCGGTGAAGGACGTACGGGAGTATCTGTTCGGCGAACCCCAGCGGTACATCGTCAACATTGCGCTCACCTACGTGACCTTCTACGACTGACCCATGGGGCGGAGCGGATCCCCTTCCGGTCGGTATCGACTACAAGCTCACACCCTCGGCTGCCTCCAACAGCCGGGCTGCCCAGCTGATGGCTTTCGTGGCATCGCTCGCGGAGATGGACGCGGCCTGGTACTGCGACTTTGGTTTGAGCCTGAGCAGGCGATCAAGTGTCGACGCCTGCGCCCGGCCGACTGAGCCTGTCGCCCGGAGCTCCACCATTGCCTCGGCATGGTTCTCGCTCTTGCCCGTCCGCCCGGTGAGAGTCAGACAGATGGCGTCTTTGGAGTTGATGCCTGAGGTCACCGCATTCGAGGTGGCGGCGTTGTAGAGGTCGCGGTCGTTGTTGAGCTCAGCGGCTTCGAGGAACTCCCGAGCCTTGGCGAGGTGTGCTGTCGCCTCCGTGAGCGCACTCATCGGGGAGCCTTCCGCCGCAGTGTCTCCCTTGGCGTCCGTCCGGTCACGTGCACTGCGTCCCGGCGCAGGTCGGCAATGAGCCTGTCGCCGCGGTCGATGGCGGCGCTGAGCTCCGAGGCAGAGAGCTCAAGGACCTCACACGAGTTTCCGGTCCAGTCGTGAACGTGCTCGGACAGCGTGGCAACTTGTTGCAACCAGGGCTGGTCACCGTCGCCAACTCGGTCGGGCCGTACGACCAGCAGATCTATGTCGCTGTCGACCTCGGCGTCACCGCGCGCGGCGGATCCAAACATCCAGGTGGCGTAAGGCGCCACCACCCAGCTGGACGCTTCGCTCCGCATACGGGCCAGGAGCTCATGTCGCAGGTTGGCAAGGGCGAGGACCGCTGGTGCGGCGAGGTGGTTCCGGTTGAGTGTGTACAAGTGCGCCCTGCCGACGTGCTCGCGGAGCACGACGCCGGTGTGGACCAGATCATCAAGGGTGACTTGGACTGTGCGCAAACTGGCGTGCGGCTGGGTCAGGGCGGCGACAGTGCGTCCAGTCAGCGGCTTCTCGGTGCGTGCGAGCACGACAAGGACCCCGCCGCGCGCCCCCGGACATACTGTGGTGAACGGGTGAGACAAGTTCACGACACAACTCCCTGTCCGCAGTCATATGACTAGCAGCATAGTCATATGACTGCCAGAATAGTCAAGAACGGTGGAGGTCATCCGCGCCCCGACGGGCTGTGAGGCTCCCCCAGGAGGTCGAGGTCAGCGCAGGAGGTGAGCCAGGTCGGGGTGTCGGTCCCGGTAACCCTCCAGGAGCAAACGTGCCGTCGTGACCGAGTCGACCAGCGGGTGGAGCGCAAAAGCCTTGAGCGCCAAGGAGGCTGACCGGCTGCGCGCGGCTTCGATGGTGAGCTGTTCCACGGCCTTGACCTGCTGCACGAGCCCGAGCTGGTGGCCGGCAAGCGGGTGCGTCGCGAGGGGACGGGGTCCGTCGGCGTCCACCGTGCACGGCACCTCGACCACTGCATCAGGGGGGAGGCCAGGGACGGCAGAACCGTTGCGAACATTGAGGATCATCGTGCTGCGCTCGTTGCGGGCGATGGCGCCCATGATCGCCAGGGCGACACCCTCATAGCCTCCGCCCTCGATGTCAGCGGCGTCACGGGTCTCCAGCTCTGCCCGGCTCTCCTTCATGTAGGTCGCATCGCGCTCCTCCCGCACCCGGCGCCATTCGTGCAGGGCCGTCGCGGGGCGGGCGCCGACCGCGTCATAGAACGCCCGTTGCTGGTCCAGCAGGAACTCACCGCGCGTCTGCGCGCCGCCCCGGATGGCGGCCACCGCGTCGCGGGTGAAGTAGTAGTAGTAGAGGTACTCGTTGGGCAGGGCGCCCAGCGTCTGGATCCACTCGGGCCCGAAGAGCCGGCCCTCCTCGATCGTGGTCAGCAGGTGGGCGTCGCCGATGAGGTCGGGCAGCACGTCGCGGCCGTCGTGGTCAAGAGCGCGCAACCACCCCAGGTGGTTCAGGCCTACGTAGTCGAACGAGATGTCACCGGGGTCATGGCCCAGAGCCCGGGCAGCCCTGCGGCCAAGGCCGATCGGCGTGTCACAGATCCCCACGACACGATCGCCCAGCACCTGCAGCATCGCCTCGGTGATCATCCCGGCGGGGTTGGTGAAGTTGATCACCCAGGCCTGCGGACAGATCTGGGCAATCCTCTCCGCGACGCGTATGGCGACCGGGACGGTTCGCATCCCGTAGGCGAGGCCGCCGGGCCCGGTGGTCTCCTGACCCAGGATGCCGAGGTCGAGGGCGACCCGCTCATCCGCGGTTCGTCCCTCCAGGCCGCCAACCCGGATGGCCGAGAAGACGAAGTCCGCTCCCTCCAGGGCCTGGTCGAGGTCAGTGGTGGTCTCCACCGCCGGGGCACGCTCATGGCCGCTCGCCACCAGCTCCTGCGCCATCTGACGGGTCACCGCACCGATCGCCGCCAGACGATCCGGCACCACGTCATACAGGGAGACGACGTCCACCCGCGGACTGCCCAGGTCACGCAGCACCGCCCCGTAGACGAGGGGGACGCGGAAGCCGCCGCCGCCCAGGATCGCCAGCTTCATGCTTTCAGCACCTCCGGGCAAGAGACGCACGACTGTGGGGCTGCTCGCGGCGGTGTCGCATGGGCCCAAGGTAGCGTCAGACCTGTGTCGAACACGATGTACGACCCGTTGGCCGGCCTGCGCACCGCGGACGGCCCCGAGTTCGACCTGTTCCTCTGCGGGACCGTATTCCTGGACATCATCTTCACCGGCCTGGAGGCCATGCCCACCAGCGGCACCGAGGTCTGGGCCGAGGGCATGGGCTCGAGTCCGGGCGGGATCGCCAACCTGGCCATCGCCGCCAGCCGGCTGGGCCTGCGAACCTCCCTGGCCGCGGCCTTCGGCGACGACGACTACGCCGACTTCTGCTGGAGAACCCTCTCCGAGCAGGAGCACGTGGACCTGGGCCGGTCGCGTCGGTTCGACCAATGGCATTCCCCCGTAACGGTGTCGATGGCAGTCGACAGGGACCGAAGCATGGTGACGCACGGGCACCCTTCGCCCATGTCCTCCACCGACATGATCGGTCACCCGCCTCGCTGCCGCGCCGTCATTGTGGACCTTGGCCGCCTGGACGTCATGGGAGTCCAGGACCGACCGATCTGGGTCGACCTGGCCCGGCGGGACGGTGCCCTCGTCTTCGCCGACGTGGGCTGGGATCCCACCGGAGTCTGGTCGCCCACGGTCCTGGACCAGCTGGCCAGCTGTCACGCCTTCATGCCCAACGCCGCCGAGGCGATGGCCTACACGCGCACCGAGACCCCGACCGACGCGCTGTATGCCCTCGCCGACCTCGTCCCCTTGGCCGTGGTGACGAACGGGGCCGGAGGTGCCCTCGCGATCGACTCGGCCACCGGTGAGGAAGCCCAGGTCCCTGCGCTGCGTGTGTTGCCACTTGACCCCACCGGTGCCGGCGACGTCTTCGGCGCGGGACTGGTCGTCGGCACCCTGGCCGGGTGGCCCCTCGACAACCGGCTCGCCTTCGCCACGTTGTGCTCCGCACTGGCAGTTCAGCAGTTCGGTGGCTCCCTCGCGGCGCCGGGCTGGGGGGATATCGCTGACTGGTGGCACGACGTCCGCGACTCCAGCGATGACTCCAGCTACCGCTGCTCGCTGAAACGCAGGTTCGCGTTCCTCGAGGAGATCGTCCCCACGGTTCCCGTCGGCGCGGTCCACCGTGCCGCAGCCACCATCGCCCGCCTGGCCGACGTAGAGGTGGATGTTGACGTGGATGTGGACGGGGCGCCATGACCCGGCCATCCGGCATACGCCCCAGCACGTCTCACCACCCACGAAGGAGCACCACATGATCCGCTCTTCCCGACTCCTGCTCGCCGCCAGCGCCCTGGGTGTCGTCGCGGTCGCAGCGTGCGACCCCGGATCGAGCCCCTCGGCGAGCGACAGCGGGGCTCTGAGGTCAGGCTCACCGGGAACGGCGGTGCAGACCGACGCGGCAAAGATGGGCGCCGTGACGCTGCTGGTCTGGGACCAGGAGGTCCGTGGGGGTCAGGCGGCCCAGATGGCGCAGCTGATCAAGGAGTTCGAGGCGAAGTACCCCAACATCAAGATCAAGCGGGTATCGCGATCCTTCGACGACCTCAAGACCACGTTGCGGCTGGCGTTGAGCGGCAACGAGCCCCCCGATGTCGTCGAGGCCAACAACGGTCGCTCCGACATGGGCGAGTTCGTCAAGGCCGGACAGCTGCTTCCCCTGGACAGTTACGCCAAGGCGTATGGCTGGGACGCGCGCTACCCGAAGTCGGTGCGCCAGTACTCGTCGTACAGCCCGGACGGGAAGGTCTTCGGGGAGGGCAACCTCTACGGCCTGCCACAGGTCGGCGAGACGGTGGGCATCTTCTACAACAAGAAGAAGCTGAACGCCGCGGGTCTTCAGGCACCCACCACGTGGAGTGAGCTCCAGACCTCACTGGCGACCCTCAAGGCAAAGGGCGAGGTCCCGCTGGTGCTCGGCAACCTCGAGAAGTGGCCGGCCATCCACGTGTTCGGCACCGTCCAGGGCCGGACGACGCCAGCCGCCACCATCACGTCGCTGGCGTTCGGGCGCGGCGGTGCCACCTGGAAGTCGCCGGAGAACCTCAAGGCGGCGCAGACGCTGGTCGACTGGGTCGACAAGGGGTACTTCAACAAGGGTGTCAACGGCCAGGACTACGACCCGGCCTGGCAGGCGTTCACCAAGGGCGCAGGGGTCTACCTGATCGCGGGCACCTGGCTGCAGGCTGACCTTGGCAAGGCGATGGGCGCTGACGTCGGCTTCATGCTGCCGCCGGGGGCCGCGGCCGGCGACAAG
>JANOHS010000425.1:0-2256 GCA_031406655.1 Micrococcales bacterium | reverse complement strand
GCGCGCGGGATCCCGCGATGTCGTAGGGCGCCAGCCTCCAGTCGAAGTGCGTGCTCCTTGACAACGCAGTCAGGGCAGCCGCGGGGTCGCCGGCGAACCCGCCACCCCACAGACTGACTCTGCCCGCGCGGTCCGGACCCGTCATACCGCCGGGGTTGTCCAGGCTCACGTGCCCAGTCGCAGGTCGCGACTAGCGGCGATCTTGCTGGACAGGCCGTGCAGCTCGATGAAGCCCTTGGCCTGGCTCTGGTCGAACGTGTCGCCGGCGTCGTAGGTTGCCAGGTTGAAGTCGTAGAGGCTCTTGTCTGAGCGACGGCCGGTGACGACGGCGCGACCACCGAACAGGGTCATCCGGATGTCGCCGGAGACGTGCTCCTGAGTTGACGCCACGAACGCGTCGAGCGAACGCTTCAGGGGGCTGAACCACAGACCGTCGTAGGTCAGCTCGCCCCACTTCTGCTCGACGCCGCGCTTGTATCGGCCCAGCTCACGCTCCAGGGTGACGTTCTCGAGCTCCTGGTGGGCGGTGATCAGGGTGATCGCACCGGGGGCCTCGTAGACCTCGCGGCTCTTGATGCCGACCAGACGGTCCTCGACCAGGTCGAGCCGCCCGACACCAGCGTTGCCGGCGCGCTCGTTGAGCGCCTGGATGGCCTGCAGGACGCTGACCTTCTCACCGTCGATGGCGACCGGGACGCCGGCCTCGAAGGTGATGACGACCTCATCGGCCTCATGCGGGCGGGCGGGGTCCTTGGTGTAGGAGTAGACGTCCTCGATGGGGGCGTTCCAGATGTCCTCGAGGAAGCCGGTCTCGACCGCACGGCCGAACACGTTCTGGTCGATGGAGTAGGGGTTCTTCTTGGTTGTCTCGATCGGCAGGTTGTGCGCCTCGGCGTAGTCGATCGCCTTGTCGCGGGTCAGCGCCAGGTCGCGGACAGGGGCGATGCACGTCAGCTCTGGTGCCAGCGAGGAGATGCCGACCTCGAAGCGGACCTGGTCGTTGCCCTTGCCGGTGCAGCCGTGGCCGACGACGGTGGCACCGTGCTGCTTGGCCGCGCGGACCAGGTGCTTGACGATGACCGGCCGCGAGAGCGCCGAGACCAGCGGGTAGCGGTCCATGTAGAGGGCGTTCGCCTGGATCGCGGGAAGGCAGTACTCCTGCGCGAACTCGTCGCGCGCGTCAGCCACGTAGGCCTCGACGGCGCCACAGTCCAGGGCTCTCTGGCGGATGGTGTCCAGGTCCTCCCCGCCCTGGCCCAGGTCGACGGCGACGGCAATGACCTCGGCACCGATGGCGTCACCGATCCAGCCGATGGCGACGGAGGTGTCAAGGCCTCCGGAGTAGGCGAGTACGACGCGGTCAGTCACTGGGTCTCCTTGATGATGTTCGTTGGTTTGTTGATTTCAGTCCCTAGGTTTGTGGGTCGGATCGGTGCATCCTCCCTAGGTTTGTGGATCTGGGCGGGTCGGGTCTCTCGCGACCGGCCAGAGCCAGCAGCCGACTCGCCAGCGCCCTGCTCTGTCGCGCTCCGGCGGTGATGATCATGATCGTGTCGTCACCGGCGATGGTGCCCAGGATGCCCGGCTCGTCCGCGTGGTCGATCGCCGACGCCAGGTAGTTGGCGGCACCCGAGGGAGTGCGCACCACGACGAGGTTGGCCGAGGCCCGAGCGGTGACGAGCAGCTCCTCACACTGTCGGCGCAGGCGCGAGCTCACCTCCTCAAGACCCGGGGCCACCCGGGCGGTGCGATCCCCGCCCTGCCCGGGTACGGCGTACACAAGGGTCTTGCCCTCACGCACCTTGACCGCGCCCAGCTCGTCGAGGTCACGTGAGAGCGTTGCCTGAGTGACCTCGAAACCGTTTCTCGACAGGATCTCCAGGAGCGCTCCCTGGGACCGCAAGCTCTCGCGCCCGAGGATGTCGAGGATCAGCTGACGTCGGCCGGCTCGGGTCTGCGGGATCACGAGGTCGGCCCCAGCCCGCTGAGAAGGGCCGGCAGCGCCGCCACGAGCTCGTCGATCTGCTCGGTCGTGACCACCAGCGGGGGGGTCAGCCTGATCGCGTCGGGCGTCGGGGCGTTGATGATGAAACCCGCGGCGAGGGCACGATCCGCGACATCGGCCGCGACATCGGCCGACAAGGCGATGGCGCGCATCAGCCCCGCGCCACGAACACCCGATATCAACGGATGACCAAGCGCCACAACCGAATCAGCCAGATGTTGGCCGACCGACGTGACATGCGCGAGCAGCCC
>JANOHS010000422.1:0-2099 GCA_031406655.1 Micrococcales bacterium | reverse complement strand
CCGCGCGGGCCACCGGCCGCTGTGCCAACAGGTCGGCGTCGGTGAAGCTGTTGCGCTCCTTGAGGTCGGCGCCCACGCAGAACGCCTTGGGGCTGGTGCTCGTGACCAGGACGACGCGCACACCCGGGTCGACCGACAGCTCGGCGCAGGCGGCGCCCAGATCCCGGGCCATCTGCGTCGACACGGCATTCATCGCCTCGGGCCGGTCCAGCGACAGCTCGGCTATGTGGTCACCAGCGCCGTGCCGGGTGATCCTCACCATCGGCCGGGTGGGGGTGCTTTCGCTCATGGACCCAGGTCTCCTTGGTCGTGGTCGCCCATCATGTCGGGGCCGGGCCGGTCGGGCCCGGAGTCGGAGAGCAGGCGCAGGATCTCGGCCGTCAGATGTCGGCGCCAGGCATAGACCAGCAGGGGTTCCAGATCGTCGGCGATGTCAGCCAGCTTCATGGCGGCTGCCCGCGCCGTCGCTCGATCCGGCACCGTGTAAACGTCGGGCTGAAGGGTGGCTCCTGCCCCTGCTCGCAAGCCCCCTTCATGGGGCTGCGAGTCACTTTTCAACCCTCCGATCGCTTCGGCCACCAGCCGGGTCTGCCACACGGCCAGCCGATCGGTGGACCGGGCGAACGCCCGGGTCAGAGCGAGCGCAGTGGGCTCGTCCACGACGCCACCTCGGACCATCGCGGCCACTGACTGCAGGGCGCCCACGTCCGCCTGGGTGAACACCACGTCCTCGTCCCCGACATCGGTGAACCCGAGTGCGTGCCAGAAACGCCGTGCGCTGAGCAGGGACACCGACGCCAACGCGCTGAGGTCGCGACGAGACATCGAGGGCCGCTGGCCGAGCAGCCTGGCCTCGACGTCCTCGACGTCCTCGACGCCCGGCGAGGAGCCGCCAGCCGGCTCCGGCGGCATGCTCGGGCGATGGCGACCCGCTTGGCGCATCTGGCTGCCCGCTCTCCGGACCGCGGCGACGGCCCTGACCTCGATCATGCCGTGTCCCCGGATGTCGGGTGCGACCGCCATACATGGGTGACATCTCCGGCGGCGTGTGCCGTGCTCAAGCCGTCGGCTGCAACGACCAACCGGCCCCCGTCGTCGACCCCGGTCGCGGTTCCCCGCACCACCTGCCCGTCTGGCTGGAGGACGTCGACCTCGTGTCCGATCGTCAGACAGGACGAGCGGTATGCCGCGCGCACCGCGTCCAGCTGGGCGCCCCCCGTGGACCAGGCCAGGTGGAGATCGGCCAGCGTCCCGAGGTAGCGGACGATGACGTCTTCGCGACGGATGTCCACGGCACCGCACAGGGCCAGTGAGGTCGCCGTCTCCACCGGAAGCTCGCCCCGCGTCTGGTCGATGTTTGCGCCCGCGCCGATGACCACCAGCCCGTCCTCGGGCACCATCTCGCACAGGATGCCCGAGATCTTGCGCCACGGCGCCTCCGGGGAGCCGGTCCCCTCCTGGGCCAGGACGTCGTTGGGCCACTTGAGCCGGACCTCGACGTGGGCGACATCGGCCAGCGCCGCTCGCATCGCCATACCGGTCAGCAGCGGAAGCCAGCCCCAGTCAGCCGCACGGTCCACCGGCGCGGGGACCACGCACGACACCGCGATCGAGGCTCCGGGGGGTGCCTGCCACTGACGCGACATCCGGCCACGCCCCGCGCTCTGATGATCTGCCACGACGACCCGCCACAGGTGTGGGGCTCGCAGCGCCTCCAGGTTCGTGGAGTCGAGGGACTCATGGACATCGACCGTCTGCCAAGGTTCCAGCGGCGTGAGCAATGCCGATTTCACCGACTGGGACTCGAGAATCGCGCGCACGGACCTAAGGCTAGGCTGCCGACCATGGCTGACGTAGTTCTCTCCGAAGACACGGAA
Organism: Micrococcales bacterium; assembly: GCA_031406655.1. Taxonomy (GTDB): domain Bacteria; phylum Actinomycetota; class Actinomycetes; order Actinomycetales; family Dermatophilaceae; genus UBA4719. The sequence continues at coordinate 222 of JANOHS010000422.1, read as the reverse complement.
ACATCCGACCCGGACATCCACACGACCGCCGGCAAGCTGGCCGACCTGATCCGGCGCAACCACGAGGCCTTCAACGCCGGGTCGGGCCAGGCCGTCGAGAAGCAGCATGCCAAGGGCAAGAAGACCGCACGCGAGCGGATCGAGGCGCTGCTGGACGAGGACTCGTTCGTCGAGCTCGACGAGCTCGCGCGCCACCGGTCGATGGCGTTCGGCCAGCAGAAG
>JANOHS010000420.1:0-2828 GCA_031406655.1 Micrococcales bacterium | reverse complement strand
CCCCGAGATGAGCGCGGACTGACGCCACCGCGTCAGGTAGCTCGGCGATGAACCGGCCGATGTCGTCGTCGAGGGTGGGGGCGATCATGGGCAGTGGCAACGTGACCCGAATGTTTCCGTGGGTGAGCACCCCCATCGCCGCCAGGACGTGACTGGGCTCGAGCGTGCTCGAGGTACAGGCCGACCCCGATCCAACGGCGAAGCCCCGGCGGTCCAGCTCGGTCAGCAGGGCCTCCCCGTCGACATACAGCAAGGAGAACGTCAGGACGTGGGGGAGGCGGTCCTGCGCGTCCCCGACGACCTCCATGTCCGGCAGGTCGACCACAGCGGCACGCATTCGCCCCACGATGGAAGAGCACCGGGCCGCGTCGTCCAGCCGGGTCGCCTGGGTCTGGCGCCATGCCTCGGCGGCGGCCAACGCCAACGCGACGACCGGCTCGACGTGGGTGCGCCCATGCTCGACCTCGCTGGCCGGCCCCGGGTGGCGCCACCGGGTGCGCTCGGGAACAACCAGCACGCCCAGCCCCGGCGGGCCGCCCCATGAACGGGCGTCACCGGCCAGGACGTCGAAGTGCTCGGGTGCCGCGTCACGCCCCAGCGATGCCATGGCGTCCACCAGCAGCGGTATGCCGTTCGCCCGGCAGCGCGCGTGCGCCATCTCGAGCGGCTGGCGGGTTCCGGTCTCCCCGTTGGCGGACTGAACCGCAGCCGCGACGGTGCCGGCGACGACGACGGCCTGTTCGAGGGCCGGCAGATCCACCCGTCCAAGCCGGTCGACCGGCACCTCGGCGAACAACACGGGCTCTTCGGCCTGGGCCGCGAGGTACCTGCCCGTGGTCAGGATCGCTGAGTGCTCGACCGCCGTGGCCACGAGGCGCGCCCCGCGGCGGCGACCGGCATACATCAGTCCGCCCAGACCGGCGCGTAGGGCTGCTGGGCCGCCCGGCAGGAAGGAGACCTCTGGAGGGCGCACACCGAGCCCGTCGGCGAGGACCTCACGCGCCTGGTCCAGCAGAGCCCGCGCCGCCCGCCCTTCGGCATACAGCCGTCGCGGGTCGGCCCAGCCCGCGTCCAGGGCACTCATCAGGCTTGCTCTGGCGGCAGGCAGCATCGGTGCGCTCGCGGCGTCGAGCAGCACGCGACTCTGGCCGGCCGCGCGATCGGTGTCGGGATGTCGAGGCACGCCCCGACGTTAGCCCCCTCCCAAGAGACAGAGTCTGAGATAGCATTTCTCGCGTTGGCTGGTCCGTACTACCGGAGGGTGCGCACCTTGCGTCGGCACGATGACTCTTTCGCACACGTGAAGTGGCGAAAACTGACCGTCACCGGTCTAGCGCTGACCTGCGCCGTGGTCCTCAGCGGCTGCGGCGAGTCGCTCTCCAGGGGCCTGTTGCCGCACGGCGTGACGGACCAGAGCGGTCGGATCACCAACCTGTGGAACGGCTCATGGCTGGCGGCGCTCGGCGTCGGCGTGCTGGTGTGGGGGCTGATCCTGTGGTGCGTGGTCGCCTACCGTCGTACGAAGGACGACATCGGGCTGCCCGAGCAGCTGCGTTACAACGTGCCGATAGAGATCCTCTACACGGTCGTTCCGCTCTTCATGATCGCGGTCCTCTTCTTCTACACCGCACGCGACGAGGCTGCGCTGCTCGATACCTCCAAGAAGCCTGACGTCACGATCAACGTGGTCGGCAAGCAGTGGAGCTGGGACTTCAACTACGTGGATGCCGGCACCTTCGAGTCCGGGACCCAGGCCGAGCTCACCGGCCAGCCCGGTGTAGCGGCCACGCTGCCGACGCTCTATCTGCCGGTGAACCAGCGGGTCGAGTTCGTCCTCACAGCACGCGACGTCATCCACTCCTTCTGGGTGCCGCAGTTCCTGATGAAGATGGACATGATCCCGGGCCAGGTCAACCGCTTCCAGATCAAGCCGACCGAGGTCGGCACGTTCCAGGGCAAGTGTGCCGAGCTGTGTGGTGCCTACCACTCGCAGATGCTCTTTCAGGTCAAGGTGGTCTCACGGGGCGACTTTGACGTCCACATGGCCGAGCTGAAGGCTCAGGGGAACCTCGGCCTGCTCGACAACAGCCTGAGCCGGGCGACGATCGAGGAGCGCGACCAGCAGTTCGTGCCAGAGGACGGGAGCAAGTGATGACCACTGTGAAGGCGGGCCCGTCCGTACAGCACCGACCAACACCTAGGCGCTCGCCGGGCCAGACAGTGGTCAGATGGGTCACCTCGACCGACCACAAGGTGATCGGCAACCTCTACTTCATCACCTCGTTCGCCTTCTTCATGATCGGTGGGCTGCTGGCGCTGATCATCCGCAGTGAGCTCCTCCAGCCGGGACTGCAGGTCGTGGACAACCCCGAGCAGTTCAACCAGCTCTTCACCATGCACGGCACGATCATGCTGCTTCTGTTCGCGACGCCGCTGTTCGCCGGTTTCGCCAACGCCCTCATGCCGATCCAGATCGGCGCGCCGGATGTCGCGTTCCCGCGGCTGAACATGCTCGCCTACTGGCTGTACCTGTTCGGCGGCCTGATCGCGAGCGCCGGTTTCCTTACTCCCGAGGGCGCGGCGTCGTTCGGCTGGTTCGCCTACGCGCCGCTCTCGGACGTGACCTACAGCCCTGGGCTGGGCGGTGACCTCTGGGTCTTTGGCCTGGCGATGGGTGGGTTCGGGACGATCCTGGGCGCCGTCAACTTCATCACCACGATCATCTGCCTGCGCGCTCCCGGCATGACGATGTTCCGGATGCCGTTGTTCACGTGGACCATCCTGGTCACCTCGATCATGATCCTGATGGCCTTCCCGGTCCTGGCGTC
>JANOHS010000393.1:0-4884 GCA_031406655.1 Micrococcales bacterium | reverse complement strand
CCTGGACCTCGAGACGCCGATGGTGCAGCAGGTCCGTGGCGCGGGACTCGACGAGGCGAACGCGCCGGTCTTCATCCAGGCCTTTGAGCTGACCAACCTGGTTGACCTTCGCCAGCACTTTGGAGTCAACGCCCCGCTGATCTTCCTCACCGCGGCCATCGGCGCGCCGTACGACCTGGCATCCACCGGCGACCCAACGACGTACGCAGAGCTGACCACGGCGACCGGCCTGGCTTCCATCCGCGGCATCATCAACGGGATCGGCCCCGACAAGAGTCAGATCATTCCGCGCAACACCGACGACACCCTCGCCCGACCGACCACCCTGGTGGGCGACGCGCATGCCGCAGGTTTGAAGGTCCACCCCTACACGTTCCGCGCCGAGAACGCTTTCCTGCCACGTGACTACCGCGTTGGAACCGATGCCACGGCATACGGTCGCGCCATCGACGAGCAGGTGAGGTTCCTCGAGACCGGTATCGACGGCTTGTTCACCGACCAGTGTGACATCGCCGTGATCGCGAGAGCTGAAGGCCTGGCGGCCAGGAGGGCTGTCGCATGACAACGTTGAGCGGATCCCTTGAGCGCACTCGATGTCCATGGGCTCCCCGCAGGTGAAGGCTGGGTGAATAATGCCTCGGTGACCGCCGTTTGGCCACCGCGGAGGCACGAAGTCGCCCACCCTTGAGCCATGACCTATGGCGAGGGACTCGGACCGCTGGCGATCGCTCACCGTGGTGGCGGGGCGCTTGCACCGGAGAACTCGCTTGCCGCCTTCAGCCTTGCCTCGGCGCTGGGCCTGCGTTACCTCGAGACCGACATACGGGTGACCTGCGACGGTCAGCTCGTGTGCTTCCACGACGAGACTCTCGAGCGGGTCACATCGGCTACGGGTCCGGTGCGGTCGAAGTCATTGCGCGAGCTGGGCGCCTTGCGAATCCACGGGATTGAGCCGATCCCGACGTTCAATGAGGCACTGGATGCCTTCCCCGACCAGTGCTTCAGCGTCGACCTCAAGGACGAGAAGGGGATTGAGCCGCTGGTGAAGTCGTTGCAGCGCAAGGGAGTTGCTGAACGCGTCTGTGTGGCGGGTGCCTGGGACGGGTGGCTTGGCCAAGTCCGCAGCCAGGTTCCCGAAGTCACGACGGCGCTGGGCTGGCGATCGCTGGCCGCGCTGCTGTTGTGCGCGCAGACAGGGGTGCGACCACCGAAGTCCTTGGCCACGGCGCCTTTCGCGCACGTGCCGGTCAAGCTCGGCAAGCTCCCGATCTTCGTCGAGCGGCTTGTCGCCATGTCCCACGACCTGGGCGTTGGGGTGGTGACATGGACGGTAGACGAGCCGGTGGTCATGCGGCGTCTTCTCGATGTGGGGGTGGACGCGATCATTACCGACCGCCCCGATGTCCTACGTGAGGTGCTCGTCGCGCGCGACCAGTGGGCGCCGATGGCTTCGCGCCATGAGACGGCCACCGACCGCTGACTTCCAAGCCAACGCCCAAGGTTCACGCGAAGGCCCACTACACGACACCAGCGGCTCACTGGCTGGTCACTGCGGCGCTGCTGTACTGCAGGGGTGAAGGTAGCCGTGGTGTCCGAGTCCTTCCTCCCACACGTCAACGGCGTCACCGGTTCGGTGCTCCAGGTTCTGAGGCACCTGCGCAGGACCGGCCATGAGGCCCTGGTCATCGCTCCCGGGGATCCGCCACGCACCTGTGAGGGCTTCGAGGTGGTGGCGTTGCCGTCGGTCGGCCTCCCCGGCTACCCCCAGGTCCGCGTGCCCTTTGTCCTGGCGGGCAGGCTGGTCCGTGAGCTGGAGCGGTTCGCGCCGGACGTCATTCACCTCGCTTCGCCATTCGTCCTGGGTGGGCCCGTGGTGCGGGCTGCCGCGTCGCTCGGCATACCGGTGGTCGCGGTCTACCAGACGGACGTCGCCGGCTTCGCGCTGCGTTATGGGATGACAACAGCCTCAAATGCCGCCTGGCGACGGATTCGCTCGATCCACGAGCGGGCCCACATCACGTTGGCGCCCTCGCCGACCGCGGCCCGCGACCTTGAGCTCCGCGGAGTCCCGCGTGTGCGGGTCTGGCCCAGGGGGGTGGACACTTCGGCCTTCTCGCCGGCTCACCGCGACGGCGACCTCCGGGCTCAGCTGGCACCGGCAGGCGAAGTCCTCGTCGGCTTCGTGGGCCGGCTCGCGGCCGAGAAGCAGGTCGGGGACCTCGCCGTCCTGGGCGACCTGCCAGGCGTCCGGCTCGTCATCATCGGTGACGGGCCCGAGCGTGAGCGGCTCACGGGGCGTCTGGCCGGGGCGCACTTCACCGGGTTGCTGCAGGGTGCCGGCTTGTCGCGAGCGGTCGCGAGCCTCGATATCGTCGTCCACCCCGGCCCCCACGAGACGTTCTGCCAGGCCGCGCAGGAGGCTATGGCCAGCGGGGTCCCCGTGGTCGCGGTCGGGGCAGGAGGGCTGCTCGACCTGGTCGACAGCAGCCGGACCGGGTGGCTCTACCCGCCGGGCGACCTGCCGGCCCTGCGGGCACATGTCGCGGACCTGGCCGGCGACGAGGCGAAGCGGAAGGCGATGGGCTCGGCGGCTCACGACGCGGTTCGGGCGCGGACCTGGCCAGTGGTCTGCGACAGCCTCCTGAGCCACTACGAGACAGCTCGCAGCGTGGTCGTTGGCGGGTCCTGAGTGCGCATCGTCCACGTCGCGAACGCCTACACCCCGCGCAGCGGAGGGATTCGCACCACTGTCCACGCCCTGGGGCACGGTTACCGGACCGCGGGTCACGAGTTCGTGCTCGTGGTCCCCGGTCCCCGAGCCGGCGACGAAGAGCTGTCCTGGGGGCGCCGGGTGACCTTGGCCGGGCCGAGGATTCCCGGGTCCGGTGGCTACCGCGTCCTGGCGGACATGCGCAGGTTGCGCACCGTCCTGGACTCGCTCGACCCCGACCGTCTCGAGGTGTCCGACCGGCTGACACTGCGCGGCCTCGGCCGTTGGGCCGGCGCCGCGGGTGTGCCATCCACGGTTATCGCGCACGAGCGGGTGGACGGCCTCCTGCGCGCCTTCTCGCCGCTGGGCGCCCGAGGGGCACAGCTGGCTGCTGATCGGCACAACGCGACGACGGCCGAGCGCTTCGACCGCGTGGTGACCACCACCCGCTTCGCTGCGCAGGAGTTCAACCGGATCGGCGTACCCACAGACCACGTGCCGCTTGGCGTGGACCTGGAGCAGTTCCAGCCCGTCAAGCGTCCGCCGTCACGTGGCGTCCCCTTGCTCGTGCTGTGCAGCCGGTTGTCGCGGGAGAAGCGTCCAGACCTCGCCGTCGAAGCCCTGCGGGTGATGTGTCGTGGCGGCTTCCCTGCCCGGCTCGTGGTGGCCGGGTCCGGTCCCCTTGCGGCTTCGCTGCGGCGGCGGGCCCGCGGACTGCCGGTAGAGCTGGTCGGGCACATCGCGGGCCGCTCGGCCGTCGCGGACCTGCTCGGGGCAGCGGACGTCGTTCTGGCTCCGGGCCCGGTGGAGACCTTCGGGCTCGCGGCGCTGGAGGCCCTGGCCTGCGGCACACCCGTGGTGGCGGCAAGTACGTCCGCGGTGGCCGAGCTCGTAGGAGGCGGTGCCGGTCGCAGCGCAAGGCCTCAGCCCGCGGCGCTCGCCGCAGCGGTCGCGGCACTGCTCGCCGTACCGGAGGGTCAGCGGCGGGCAGCGGCACGAGCGCGGGCGGAGTCGTTCCCGTGGTCACGGACGACGGACACGATGCTGGGTTTGCACGGCGTCACCGCACTCGATTCGGTCGGGCCGCGGGGCGTCAGCGCACCCGCCTAGGACCTGCTCCGGACAGGGAGGTCAGCTCAGATCTGGCCCAGGCGTGTCTGTAGCTCCTCGCGTACGTATCGCCGCACGAGCAGGGGGACGAAGGAACGGACCGAAGCGCCGGCGAACTGTGCGGCCACCTGATCCAGGCACTCGTCGACCGCATGCGGATCGAGTCTGCCGTCGAACTCCCCGTGGACGAAATGTGCCACGTCGTGCAGGTCCTGGTTGATCGCGGGTTGGCCTGGACGCGACGCTGCGGGTACGAAACTGGCCATGTCTTACGGTGTCATCGCAAAGCCCGTCGGGGCAAGACGTACTTCTGACAACAGCCCCGAAGGTGCGACCGAGATCGGTCAGGGTCTCTCGATGATGACTCTCAGGGCGTCGTCGGCGTGCTCGTCGGGGTGGCGGTTGTGGTCGGTGTTGCCGCTCCCATCGTGCCGACCTTGGTGGCTCCCTCCGGCAGCCTGCCGGCCAAGGCCAGCTGCCCCAGGCGGGCGGCGTCGGTGCCATCGTTCAGGACGCGCAGGCTGTAGCCCGGGGCGTGGAAGCCCGTGGAGTTCTCGGACTCCACGTAGTCCAGGAGGAACTGCGCCCTGCGCTGGTAGCTGCGAGCCGCGTCTATCTGCGCCGCGGGGGTGCCGTTCGTCTGCGCCGTCTCGATGTCCTTGATCAGCTGGACGAGTGCGTTGAAGGTCGTGTCGCGGCCCTGCACGTGGCGCCCCTGGATCTGGTCCACCCGAGACTGCAGCTCCGCCTCTGGTGCGGAGTGGCAGCCCTGGCAGGAGCGGTTGATGGTCAGCAAGGGGCTGCGCACCTGGTGGTCACTGACCTTGACGGCCCCTTGGCGCATGTACGGCATGTGGCAGTCCGCGCAGGCCACACCCGCCTTCGCGTGCACACCCTGGTTGAACGTCTCGAACTCTGGGTGCTGGGCCTTGAGCACGTTGGCGCCCGTGAGCTTGTGGGTGAAGTCCTTGAACTTGACCTCGTCGTAGTAGGCCAGCGCGTCGTCCACCGTCAGGCCCTTGCTCCACGGGAAGGTCAGGGTCTTCTCCGGGCCCTTGAAGTAG
>JANOHS010000349.1:0-1847 GCA_031406655.1 Micrococcales bacterium | reverse complement strand
ACCGTCCTGGACGACAAAGGCGGCCTGCGCACCCACGCCGAGCCCGGCGACGACAAGGGCGGCCTGCGCACCCACCTCGAGCCCGGCGACGACAAGGGCGGCCTGCGCACCCACCTCGAGCCCGGCGACGACAAAGGCGGTCGCCACGGCGGCAGCGATGACGGCCCTGGACACTCATGAGCTTTGAAAGGTCAATCCGAACAGGTCGTTCGCCCGCCGAGGCCCCAGGTCCCGGCGGGCACGTCCGTGACGAGCGAGTGACTCACGGACCTCGCGGCCAGTTCGCCAACGAATGTGGCCGTGCGGTCTGGAATTCGTCGTCAACGCCCAACCTGGGCGATGAAGCCACCGTGCGTGCGGACACGCTCCACCATCTGCTCTGCTGTCATGTTGGGTGGTGGTTGATCGGTCGGGCATGGCCCGAGCGGCTCCCCGCGGCCGGCCTTCACCGAGATGCAGAACGGGCCAGCCCGCAGGATGGCGTACTGGTCGTTGATCAGCACCTCGACGCCCGTGCGCTCGAGGATGACGACCAGCCGGACCCGGTCGTGGTGCCGGAACCGGGTGAAGCTTCCGTCCGGCTTGCGGACGGTCAGCAGCTCGCCGTCGACGGTGACGATCTGCCCGCGCCAAGACTGCGCGGACACCTCGGGCTTGTTCTCGGTGTGCAGCGCCTGGATCCAGTGGACGTTGTGTCCGGCCCTGTAGGAGGTGCATCCGAGGCGGTACAGGTCGGGGAGGGGCGGCTGATCCGACGACCTCTGATCGATCTTCATGGACATGACGCTGCTCCCGGAAATGTGGGACCCCGTGCGTTACGCCCGGTGATCCGCGCTTGCCCGCACACGGCGCGCGGGCCGGGTCTTCCCTGAGGGGCACCCAGGCGGAACCGGGTTGCTGGACAGCTAGCTCAGGGGCTTGGCGCTGCCTCTCTTGACCTACCAGTCACTGTAGACGGAGCCTCCGACATCCAGCGTCGTCGTTGCGCGGACCCGACCCTACAAAGCGCTACCACTGCGCGCGATCGGTGCCAAGCTCCGGTCGCGCGGTGCCTACATCGTCAGCCGGCGCCTCACGCCTTCGCCACCGACGGCAGCGATCACCTCAGGGTCACCACAGACGACGAGCAGGGTCCGAGCCCGGCTGAGGCCGACGTAGAGCATCTCCTTGGCTCGCGAGAGATCGCGGAACCCGTTGACTGCCAACACAACCACGGGACGCTCGAGGCCCTTGAAACCGAGGACATGCCCGTAGAAGACGTCCTCTGCGGCAAAGAAGTCGTCCCAGTAGCCGTCCCAGCCAGCCCTCTCCACAGTGTCGCTCTGGACCGGGTGACGGTGCTTGGTGGTCAGCAACGCCACCGACCCGGGCGGCCAGCCCTCCACCTCCGTCAGACGCTGGACCTCGGTGTCGGCGGCATCGATCGCGTCGTCGCTGCTGCAGGCGACGAACCGGACCGGTGGCCCCTCGAGACCCTTGTATTCGGGCTGCTCCAGGCACAACGAACCGAAGACCTGGGCGATGCGCTTGGTGTTGCGGATGTTCTCGTCCAGCGGGAACGGCGCCAGCTCGATCGGGGCAGCACCCAACCGGTCGAAGACCCGTTGTCCCTCGTCCAGGAACACGTAGAGGCCGCCCGCGTCCGGGTCCTTGAGGGCGAGCAGGGTCGGGGGCCACCACGAGGAGGAGAAGTCCTGCCCCTCGTCCACGACCTGCCCGTGCAGTGGGGGGCGCCGCACGGTGAGGAGGACGACAGCGCCTGGTTCGAGGAAGGGCTGCCGGCCTGGCTGGGTCGGGTTGCAGCCGGGCGTCCAGCTGAGGACCGCTTCGACAGCATCGTCGTGGAC
>JANOHS010000330.1:0-3278 GCA_031406655.1 Micrococcales bacterium | reverse complement strand
CGCGGGGCCCGTCCTTGAGCTGGACCCGGGCCCGCGGGTTCGCCTTGAGGTTCAGCCACCACGCGGGCTCTCCTTGGCCCCAGCCGTTCATCGCCAAGGTCACCAGGTTCGGGCCGTCCTCGTAATAGCCGAGGATCACCGACCGCTCCTGACCGCTGCGGCGTCCGATCGTGGTCAGTCGCATTGCGCCCCAACGCTGGGCCCGAGCGGGCCATAGGCCAAGGCGACCACCGGTGACCCGGAACAGACCTCGGTGCACCTTCCAGAAGAGCACGATGAACCATCTCGGCTGCAGTCGCGGGGTCCGCCCGCTCCCTCCTCCCATACGCTCCGCCGACGCATTCTTTCCGGTGATCCGCATGCCGACCTCCCTGCGCTCGCCGCCCATTCCCTCACGGGCTCCAGGGCGGCCATTTTGCAGCATCCCGCGCGCACAGTTGCCCGGCGAAGGGACAAAGGTCCTGCCCTTCGCTTCCCTGAGTGGCTGGTCGGGTCAGACCCGGAACCTGCCGAAGCCGGCGACGCAAGGTGGCGTTTCCTAGGATTCCCCCATGACCAAGTTCGTGATCGGCCCGGAAGTTGCCCTTCGCCTGGCTCACGACGAGGCAATGATCCCCGGCCAGCACCAGATCCTGGCACCAACGCTTCTTCGCTCACAGCTGCTGACCCTCCTCTACCAGGCAGTACGCAGCGGGGAGCTGGCCAAGAAGGACGCCGAGCGCCAGCTCAACTACGTGCGCGGGCTGCGGATTCGACTGTTCGGGGACCGCGTGCTTCAGAACGTCGCATGGAAGGTCGCCGACCAGCTCGGGTGGCCCGACACGTATGACGCCGAGTACGTCGCCCTGACCCAGCTCCAGGCCGACGCGTTCATCACCCTCGATGCGGAACTCGCCCACGCCGTGAAGGACCTGGTGACGATCGCGCCGATCAAGGCACTTTCCTGATTGAAAGCACGTTACGCGGGAGACTGCGGCCCCAGTCGTCAGAAGCCGGCGTTTCGCAACATGAAGTCGCGCTCTGAGTCACGTCCCATAGTCGGGTCCGGTGGCGGTTCCGTCTCCTGGACGGCGATCATGTCCTCAGGCCGGATGCGCTCGGGCAGCTTCCGGAACCGCGCAGACGAATCCAGCTCGTCCTTGTCCGTCGTACGCCTTGTCTGAACCATGGTTGTCACCTCCTGGGACAGTGTCCGGCTCCGCGCGGCCTCGGAGCAAGTTTCGGCTACGGAACGCCCGCTCGTGGCCGCGATGAATACGCTCGCGCAAATGTCAGCAGGTCGTACAGGCGGGACGTTTGGCCCTAACGCTCGTGCAGCGACGCTCATAGCCGTCAGCACTCCGGTGCGGTGGTGGCAGGCGCCCTGACCCAGCCCCTCAGCGCGACCCGTGGAGGGTAACCCCCATCACCCGACGTGGTCGCACCGTTTCTGACCTGGAGCATGAAGGCGTCGCTGGAGTACGTTGGCCTGACTCCGCTTCAGAGGAAGTGCGCCTGCAGTCGCGTCGGCGAGGGTCCCTGCAGGCCTCTGCTCTTAGATGCCTGGGCATTTGCGAGCGCTGCGGCGACGGCTACCAGAGGCAGTCCACCGCCGGGACCGCGCGGGCTCTCGACCTGGACAGCCTCATGCTCGAGACAGCCAATATGTATGGCCCGTTCACCAACGAACAGCTGGTCGGCAGCGCCGCACCCGCCCACGGCGGCGCACGAGGTGCCACCCATTCTTTCATCACGGTAGACGACAACTCGACCTCAGCCCATGCGGGCGGCGACCTCGGGCGGGAAGCCACCGGTGGCCACCGGACCCCAGCTCGTGAGAGTGATCCGGATCAGCGACTTGCCCTGGACGGCCATCGCCTGCCTGTACTCGTCCCAGTCCGGGTGCTCGCCGGCGATAGAACGGAAGTAGTCGACGAACGGCTCGGCCGCCTCGGGCATGTCGAGCACCTCGGCCGTGCCGTACACCTGCACCCAGGGCCCGCCGAAGTCATCGGAGAGGACGCAGATGCTCACCTCGGCCGGGGAGAGCTGCGGCCTCCCGTCGCTGCGTGTGGCCACGTAGATCCCGTTGTGCCGGGGACGCAAGAAATCGAGGAGCTCTTCGCGGGAGACGTTGTCGGCGGTGGCTATCTGGACCATGCCCGCGATGCTAAGCCCGGGCTGGCCCCGCTTCCAGTGATGGATCCGCCGGACGCATACCCAGTCTGAACCAGTCCTGGTGGGGTTGTCTGTGCTTGGCCTCAGTCGTCTTCGTCTTCGTCTTCGCCGGATGCCGAGGCGATGTAGATCGTCCGGTTCGCGGCGGGCTGGATCAGGACGGCCGGATCGTCGCAGTGGCGCGGGACCGAGATCACGTCGGAGGTTGAGCCGTCGCCGGCAGTGCTCAGGGCGAACGGCTCGGTGGAGTCCTTGACCATGTCGTCGCACACGAGCGTGGCGACCACGGAGGCGATCGGGTTGCTGTTGGTCCCGATCGGCGGCGGGATGACAAGGCCGCGGACTGTGACGGTGATCCGACCGTCCTCGCGCACGCGAACCTGGCTCGGTCCGTTCACCCACGGGGCGGCACCAGGATTCACGCCGGCGATCGTCGGGCTCGCCGGCGCCGGCATACTGCCTACAAGCTGCGCCCGCAGAACGGAGTGTCCGCGGGACCCGTCGGCCAGGGCGGGGCCCGCGGTCAAGGTGACGATCGCCAAGGCGACGACGGCTGTGGTGGTGAGAACGAGGTTCGATCGAGTCGTGTGCATGTTGTGCTCCCTTTCGCGACGCTGCGTGGGCCGCCGGGTGGCAGCACGGCCCCTGTCGACTAAGACACGTACCCGTTACGGCATCGGTTCAGGTGACCTTTCTTGGACCGACGACCCCTCGGACCAGCGAACCATGTCCTGGCGGCCTCCCCGGCTCCGGCCGCAGCTCGACCCGATGAAGACCGCGCTCAGCGGTCAACTCGGGCGCCGCCACCGCCGGCCAGCTTGAGGACTTCGGCCTTGGTTGCCATGGTGGTGTCGCCGGGCGTTGTCATCGCCAGTGCGCCTTGCGCATCGTGGTGCCGATGACTGAGAACTTCGGGTAGGCGGCGGCTGCCTGCTCGATCATCGCCGCGAACTTGTCCACCTCAAGGGCGGAGAGGTTCTCGTCAACGCCTTCCATCTCGAACCCGAGGCTTGCGGTGAAGTCCTCTTCGTTGCCGATCATCACGTCGATGAAGGGGGCGATCTCGCGGTCGACCGCCTGTACCTTCACCTGACCGCCGATCGCCTTCCACAGGCTCGGGC
>JANOHS010000313.1:0-3830 GCA_031406655.1 Micrococcales bacterium | reverse complement strand
GCCTATGTCCTCGCCCAACGCTTCGGCAAGGACGCCCTACTTGAGCAAGCCCAGTCGTTGGACGCTGGCTTCGACCGGGATGTCCTCGCGCAGATGATGGGAACCCTAGGACGATTCGCCGACGACGAGATCCCGCTGGCGGCGAGTGAGCTTGCCGCGGCAAAGGCGTTCTTCACCGCGTGGGCAAAGGAGCTGCGGTGAGTGAATTGCCCTCGTACTCGGCTCTGGCGGGAGCCGACGTCTACACAGACGCACACCACCAGCCGCGTGAGCGGATGTTCGTCGAAGTCGACCCCGGAGCGGAAAACTCACGTTACACGCGGCGGATAGACGCACCTGGAGCGAAGCATCGTGAAGCACGGGCGAACCCCCGGCATCGGAATTGTGGGCTCAGTTGTGACAAGTTCCGGCAGGCGAGCGCAGGGTTCCTCGCCGGGACGTGGCCGCCGCTGCCGACCATTGGCCTCGGGTGCCATGCTGCGATGGCAGCGACCCCCGCATTGGCCGGGTTCGAGGTCGGTTACCTGTCCCAGAACGGTGTCGAACATCGTGCCAAAACACGTTCGGTGAGCGAAGCGGCGCGAAAACGCGCAGGAGCCGCGAGTTGATCACCACGCGGGGACATGCACAGTTTGCCTGGGGGGATGGCTCATCCGTCGGTCGGCGGCTCATCCGCCAGTAGTCGCCGCAGCACGCGCGAGAACATCAGTCGCGACGACACCCGGGTCACCGCGTCAGCCCACTTCGGTATCGGGGCCACGGTGATCTCCTCGGTCCAGGTCGCGCGTGAGCCGGATCCGTGCGGTGCGACCTCCAGTTCGGCCCAGCCGAGCATCACCGTGCCGCGCTTGATGAGCCGGCAGCGTCCCGGCCGATCGCCCTCCGGCGGCGACCACTCAACCAGCTCCATCGGGTCGTCGAAGCTCAGCGGCCCAAGGTGGGTACGTGCCACGAAGATCGTGCCTACCGCGTTCGGCGGCGGAGTCGTGATCGAGATCGTGGTTCGGGGGACGTACTTCGCGTGCCGTGGCCACGTCGTGAGCCGATCCCACGCCTCGTGCGGTGAGAGCGGGCTGTCGTGCCGGGTGACGAAGTGGGCCATCGTTGAACCCTCGCACGACCACCCCGGCCGATGACGGCTAGGTCGGTAAGTCGATCAGTGTCGTGACGCGGACGGCAGATGGTGTCGGCGGCGCCGAGGCGAAGCCGAACTGCACGGCGGGCAGCACCGGCCTTAGGCGGCCCAGCCCGAACCCATCGAAGCTCGCCTGGGCCGATTCAATCAGGTGTTCGTCAGCAGCGCAGTAGTACTCGCGACGGCCACCGCCGGCCGTCCCGACGGTCTGAACGCCTGCACGCAACCTTCGGGCAACCGGCCCGATCGCCCGACACCACCATCTCGCTCGGCGCAGCGGTCCCGGCACCAAAACCAGCAGTCGCCCCACTCCGGTGCGGCGCCCCAACCGCAGCTCAACGCGTAGGGACGGCGAGCACACAATCAACGAGCGGTCATCCTCGCGCAACGCAATCGCTTCGACGCGAATCTCGTCGAACACGTAGGTGGCGGCGATGAAGTCCGCGACCTCCTGACGCGGAGCTAGCAGCGTGCGATGACCACCCGCGTCCTCAATCATCACGTCGGCTATCGCCCCGAACGGGCTCGCCGACCACATGCCGACGACGAGGCGGGTGCCTGAATCGGTACCCAGTCCAGCTATCACGCCGTCGAAGCGCAAAGTGCGCGCCACGGTGCGTTCGGCTTCAGTTGCCACTCCGCGACTCTACGGTGACGCTCCGGGCGGCTGCTAAGGGTGCGCAAACTCGACTGGGTGTGCGAACCCGCAGTATGCACGTGCGTCGCTCGGTACCGTGAGGCATTGACACGAGCCGGGCGGGCGAGGGTCGCGTGCGGTTGATGATGTCGAAGTCAAAGTCGGTTGCACGAAAGATCATCGTGCCGTCAGGGCAGCTGTCGGCGGGTGGCCACACCCGTGGCCGAACGTCGCAGATATCGTCGACGTCGTCGTGGCCGACCATGCAGCGCCGAGCGCCGAGCGTCGAGGAGCGGAGGGTGCGCGGTTCGCGGCGGAAAGACGCGCCTTGCATCCCCCGGAGTCTGGCGACGGCGCCGGGATCTAAGGGCGCAGCCAGTTGCCGAGCTCGGCGTCGACGAGCAGCTCACGGGCTTCTGCCTCGTGGTCGTCCGGAACCAGGATCCTTATCTGGATCGCGAAGATCGAGCCCTCGAGGACACTCATGTTGCGGTCCGTGACCTGATACGGGATGTCGGCCCCGCCAAGCAGGCCCTCGATTGCGGAGATTACCCCGGGGTCGTTGGTCCGGACGAGCTCCGCCATGTGAGGCACCTCCGGTGAACGCCGAGTGACAGGCGATCATGATATCGACGAACTGCCGGTCTGAGGACGCTCCGCTCGCGGCGGTATGCCGCGCCAGCACTCCTCAATACACCTCTAGCGATCGAAGCACTTGGGGCGAGGTCGGTGCTGGAAGCAAGCGGTCAGCGGCAGGCTCACAGATCCCGCACCCGGTCGCTACAAGCAGCTGGCGGTGCTCATTTTGTATCGAACACTTGACACAACGACCGCGGCCAGTTACGTTCTGTTTGTCGCAATCATATGACACAAACGATCTGGGGTGCCCATGTCACGGCTCGTCCTGCTGGTCCTCGTGGGTGGGCCGTTGCTGTTGACGGTCATCGCGCTGGCCGCACAGTCGCTGGCGCGCGGACGCGTCGACACCCGCCGTGAGTGGAAGTGGGTTCGCGTGACATGGGCTGCCGCCTTGGTCGTCGGCGGCGTTGCCGCATGGCTGGTCAACGGCAGCCTCGACCTCGGCCGGGGGACGATGCTGGTCCCTGCCGTTCTCGGTCTCTTCGTGGTCGCCGGGGTGGGCCTCGCAGAGACCGTGGTGCGACCGCAGCGGCCGGCCGGTCCTCGGACTGCTTCGCTTGCTCCCCGGAGGGTCGCCGACTACATACCTCGGGCACTCGCCACCGCGGTCGTGGGGATCACAGCGCTGCACCTCGCCACCCTGGCACTGACCACGACCACCGCCTCCACCGATGACATGGGACGCGCCGGCCGGCAGATCGCGGCCCAGTGCGGCAACACCGGCAGCGGAGCCGGTCCCTACCCAGGCAGCTTCTACTCCGTCCCACTCATACTGCTGCTCCTGGTCATCGGCCTAGTCGCCGCGGCAGCGATGACGGCCGTCGTACGCCGGCCGCGCGGTTTCGCGCCCGACGACGTAGGGGACGACGAGCTGCGCCACCGGTCCACGACCCGGGTTCTGGCTGCGGCAGGGGCAGCTGTGGCTGCCAGCCACGTGGGCATCGCATTCTTCGCTGGCGGGGCCCTGCTCCGGATGGACTGCCAACGCGCCTGGATGCCCCCGGTCGGTTGGGTGCTCATGGCGAGCATCCTCGCGGCCCTGCTGTTGCTCGGCTGGTTCCTCGGCCGGGTAGTCGCCCCCGGAACACTCCCCGCACCGTCACCCGCACACCCAGTGGGGGCGCGGTGAGCCTCGTCCTGACCCTTGACCCCGACAACCCAACCCCGCCGTACGAGCAACTGAGGCGCCAGCTCGCGGACCTGATCACGGCGGGACAGCTCGGCCACGGCGACCGGCTTCCCCCGCTGCGCCAGCTCGCCGGCGACCTGGGAGTCGCCGTCGGCACGGTCGCGCGCACCTACCGTGAGCTCGAGCAGGAGGGAATGCTCACCTCCCGCCGTGGCGGTGGCACCCACGTCGCCGGGACCGGACGAGCACCTGCCACGGACCGGCGGCATCTGCTCGGTGGCATGGCGGCG
>JANOHS010000273.1:0-8777 GCA_031406655.1 Micrococcales bacterium | reverse complement strand
CCGGGGCCGGGGGCTGGGCAATGCCGTTGTGGCATGCGGCACATGACATCGCGCCATAGCTGCCGTACATGGAGAGGTGGCTCTTGCCCAAGGTGCCCCGAGGAGTCATGTTGACGTCACCGGACACCGTCCGGATGGGTGTCGGGTTGGGCGGCACAGTCGTCGGCGGGATCGTCGTCGGCGGCACAGTCGTCGGCGGGATCGTCGTCGGCGGCACAGTCGTCGGCGGGATCGTCGTCGGCGGCACAGTCGTCGGTGGGATCGTCGTCGGCGGCACAGTCGTCGGTGGGATCGTCGTCGGCGGCACAGTCGTCGGCGGGATTGTCGTCGGCGGCGGAGTCGTGGCTACCGGGGCGACGGTGATCGAGAAGGTGGTGATGCTCGCCACGCCTTGGCGTACGGCCACGTTGTAGGTGTAGCTACCGGCTGCAGTCGGGGCTGTCATGGCCTGCGTGCGGGTCGCTCCCGCGGCAGCGCTGCCAACAACGTTGAAGCCGTTACCCGAGATCCAGTAACCGCTGTTTCCGCTTCCGCCCGAGATGGCGATCGTGACCGTATAAGCAGCGCCGGGCGCCACGGTGGCGGCGCTCGGGGTCGCGCTCACGGAGCCGCCCTCGGTGTGACAGCCGATGCAGCCCGACTGCGGCGGGGTCGGATAGGCCTGGGCGACGGGGGCTGGGTTGATGGTGGCCGCGAGGAGCGCCACCGACAGTCCCGTGGCGAGCACGGCAATCTTGGCGATGGCTTTTCGTTTCACGCTGTACGTTCGCAAGGGTCCTCCAGAGGATCCGGCTTCGTTTTCGTCAGCAGGTCCCCCGGGGGGGACCCCGAGCACACCTGCAGACGACGTGAGTCTTGCCGGACCAAGGGATCTGGCTATCCCCCTAAAGGCACAGGCGCCGTCGCCCAACACCCCTCTTCTCCGCCCGTCGGGAGCCAGCCCGACCTGCTGGCGCGCACCCAGCGGCGGCCCCCATTGTGGTCCCCATCCATTGCCTCGCCCGGTCGGCAAGGGCCGTGACCAGCAAGCGCTGGCCTTGTGTTGTGGGATACCTGCTCTCACCCCAGCCCGTTGTCGATGACTGAATTGCAGGGTAGAGGCGCTCAGTAATCACCTGTGCCTGTGATCCGGGACACATCGTGACATATCGGCCCTCAGTTTCCGGACTTCTGGTCGCCTTTGGTGACTTCGTGCGAATTGAACGCATGGTCGTCCACCGGAGCGCGCATCCGCTTCGGTCATCCAAAGACAGGGAGTCACTGCCGCGATCGTGCTGCCCAATTCATCCGCAAACCTAGGGATTGTGCCGGGCCGAGGTCTGTTAAGCCGGCATACACCGTCCCTAGGTTTGTCGCATCTTGGACGACACCGTCCCTAGGTTTGTCAGGCCCAGACGAGGGCCTGGCTGGGGTCGTGCAGGACAGCAGCCACGTCGGCCAGGAACCGTGAGCCAAGGTCGCCGTCGACCATTCGGTGGTCGAACGAGAGACCGAGCTGGGTGACCCAACGAGCCTTGATCCTGCCCTTGACCACCCATGGCATCTGCCGGATCACACCGAAGGCCAGGATGGCGGCCTCGCCCGAGTTCAGGATCGGCGTGCCCGTGTCGACCCCGAAGACCCCGACGTTGGTGATCGTGATCGACCCGCCGGACATGTCAGCCGGCTGCGTCCGCCCGTCGCGGGCCGTCGACACCAGGTTGGCCATCGCGTCGGCCAGCTGCCGCAGCGACATCTGGTCCGCGTCCTTGATGTTGGGCACGATCAGCCCGCGTGGGGTAGCCGCCGCAATCCCGAGGTTGACGTAGTTCTTGACCACGATCTCCTGTGCGGCCTCATCCCACGTGGCGTTGATGCCCGGGTTTCGCCGACTCGCGATGATGAGCGCCTTGGCCACGACCAGCAGCGGGCTGACCTTGACGTCACGGAACTCGCGGTCGGTCCGGAGCCGGTCGACGAGCCTCATCGTGCGGGTGACGTCGACCGTGATGAACTCGGTGACGTGCGGAGCGGTGAACGCTGAGCCGGCCACCGCCTGTGCCGTCATCTTGCGCACGCCCTTGATCGGGATGCGCGTCTCACGCTCGCCGCCGGCTGCGAACACCGGTGCCCTGTATGCCGCCGCGCCGCCGACGCTGCCCACGGCGGCGGCGTCATCCGCCACGTACGCCTCGATGTCGGCCCGGGTGACGATGCCGCTCTCACCGGAGCCGGCGACCAGCGAGAGGTCGATGCCCAGGTCCTTGGCGAGCTTGCGCACTGGAGGCTTGGCCAAGGCCTTGTCGCCACCAGCCGTCCGCACCGAGACCGGCTGTGCCACAACGGGTTCGGTGGCAACAGGTTCGATGGCAACAGGTTCGGGCGCGAACGCCTGGTTGACCTGGGCGGTTGCCGCCGGGGCCGGCGGGCCATCTCCCTTGCGCGGACGACGTTTGGCCTCGGTCATCCGCGGGCCGTAACCGACCAGCACGGCGACCCGGCCACCAGGGGCTGCGCCTCCGATCTTGCCGGCCTCGATCTCCTCGTCGCCATCCGACGACGTCGCTCGGGGGGCGGCGGCCGCCGGAGCGTCATCACCGCCGAGCCCGTCGTCCACCGAGATGATCGGGGTGCCAACCGCCACCGTCTCGCCCTCGGACACGAGCAGCGCGGTGACCGTGCCGGCATACGGCACGGGGAGCTCGACCAAGGACTTGGCCGTCTCGATCTCCACGATGATGTCGTTGACCTTGACCGCGTCACCGGCCTTGACCTTCCAGGTCACGATCTCGGCCTCGACCAGGCCTTCACCCGGGTCCGGGAGGTTGAAATGCTTTACAGCCATGGGTTTTCGTCCTTCCGAATCAGTAGGCGAGCGCGCGGTCGACGCCGTCGAGCACACGGTCCAGGTCG
The DNA here is from genome assembly GCA_031406655.1 of Micrococcales bacterium. Taxonomy (GTDB): domain Bacteria; phylum Actinomycetota; class Actinomycetes; order Actinomycetales; family Dermatophilaceae; genus UBA4719. The sequence continues at coordinate 5,885 of JANOHS010000273.1, read as the reverse complement.
GGAAGGAAGTCTTCCTCGAGCCGGCTCGGCGGGTAGGGGAGGTTGTAGCCGCCGACCCGGATCACAGGGGACTCCAGGTGGTAGAAGCACCTCTCGGACACACTCGCAGCTATCTCCGAACCCATGCCCAGGAACGTCGACGCCTCGTGGACGACGACCAGCCGACCGGTCTTCTCCACCGACGTCGAAAGAAGGTCCATGTCCAACGGGGACAGCGAACGCAGGTCGATGACCTCGATCGACTTACCCTCCTCGGCTGCCGCGGTGGCGGCATCCAGACACACCTTGACCATGGGGCCGTACGCCGCAAGGGTCACGTGCTCGCCGGGACGGGCAATGGTCCCCGCGAACAGCGCACGCGGGGCGGCGGGGGCGGTCAGGTCGACCTCCCCCTTCTCGTGGTAGCGGCGCTTGGGCTCGTAGTAGATGACCGGGTCGTCGCACTCGATGGCCTGCTGGATCATCCAGTAGGCGTCCTCAGGGTTCGAGCACGCGACGACCCGAAGGCCCGCGGTGTGGGCGAAGTAGGCCTCGTTGGACTCGCTGTGGTGCTCGACGGCGCCGATGCCGCCACCGACCGGGATGCGGATCACCATGGGGAGCTTGATCTTTCCCAGCGAGCGCGCGTGCATCTTGGCGACCTGGGACACGATCTGGTCGAATGCGGGATAGACGAACCCGTCGAACTGGATCTCCACGACGGGGCGGTAGCCGCGCAACGCCATACCGATGGCCGTGCCCACGATGCCGGACTCGGCGAGCGGGGTGTCGATGACCCGGTCCTCACCGAAGTCCTTCTGCAGGGTCTCGGTCACCCGGAACACCCCACCGAGCTTGCCGATGTCCTCGCCCATGATGACAACCTTGGGATCGCGCTCCATGGCCCGTCGCAGACCGGCGTTGATGGCCTTGCCGATGGTCAGCTTGCTCATGTCAGTGACCTCCCTCGAAGCTCGCGGTGTATGCCGCGAACTGGGCACGTTCGGCCTCGACGAGCGCGTGCTCCTCGGTGTAGATGTGGTCGAACATCGACAGCGGCTGCGGGTCCGGCATGGCCAGGCAGCCCTCGCGAACGGTCGTCGCGAGCTCGTCGGCCTCGCGCTCGACATCCTCGAAGAAGCTCTGGTCGGCCTTGCCGCTGGACGTCAGATAGACCTTGAGCCGGGCGATCGGGTCACGCAGCTTCCAGACCTCCACCTCGGCCGACATGCGGTACTTTGTCGGGTCGTCGGACGTCGTGTGCGCACCCATCCGGTAGGTGTAGGCCTCGATCATCATCGGTCCCTGCCCGCTGCGGGCCGCATCCAGCGCGGCCATCGTTACGGCATACACGGCAAGGACGTCGTTGCCGTCCACCCGGACACCGGGGAAGCCGAAGCCACGGGCGCGCTGGTAGATCGGGATCCGGCTCTGTCGCGAGGTGGGCTGGGAGATGGCCCACTGGTTGTTCTGGCAGAAGAAGACGACCGGCGCGTTCATGGCGGCCGCGTAGACGAAGGACTCGTTCACGTCGCCCTGGGCGGTGGCTCCATCCCCGAAGTAGGCGATGACGGCCGCGTCGCGATCTGGGTCGCCGGTGCCCACTGCGTGGTCGTGCTGGATGCCCATCGCGTAGCCGGTCGCGTGCAGCGTCTGGGCGCCGATCACGATCGTGTAGAGGTGGAAGTTGTTCTCGTTCGGGTCCCACCCGCCGTGGTTGACCCCCCGGAAGAGCCCCAGCAGGTTGAGCGGGTTGACCCCGCGGCACCACGCGACGCCGTGCTCACGGTAGGTGGGGAAGGCGTAGTCCTGCGGGCGCAGCGCGCGACCGGAGCCGACCTGGGCTGCCTCCTGGCCGAGCAGGCTGGCCCAGATGCCGAGCTCACCCTGGCGCTGAAGGGCCGTGGCCTCGGAGTCGACCCGGCGGATGAGGACGTGGTCACGGTAGAAGCCGCGCAGGTCCTCGTCAGTCAGAGCGGCGACGTACTCGGAGTACTCCGGATGGCCGACATGGTCGACGCGTTCACCCTCGGGGGTGAGGAGCTGGACCAGCTCAGGTCCGCCGTCCCCGATGGTCTCGGGGACCGGGGCGGTCAGAGCTGCAAGGGCAGCGGCGTGGGCAGCGGCCTGGGCCGCGGCTTCCGACGAGGCGGCTTCGTTGTCGCTCACAGGCACTCCTTCTTCGCGAACCGGCGGGGATGACCGCCCTATCGCAACGGGTCATGGTCGCTGACGCGGTAGCGGGATCTCCGCCGGTGAGATGCGAGCCATGACAAGGGACTGACACAAGCCCTGCGGCGGCGCTCACAGGCCTTGCCAGCACACGCTACCGGCAGGACGCCATTCCGTCACAAATCGCGGGCGGGGTCGCTGTCACCAGCCTGGCCGTGGGTCCCGCCGGATGGGAGACCCGGGTCAGAACGTGCGCGCCACCAGGAAGTCGCGGGCGACCTGGAGCAGCCGGTCGTTGGCCCCGGTCTCGGCAACGGTGCAGCGCACCCCTTCCCCCGCGAAGGACCGCACGACCAGGCCCGCCTTGTCGGCCGCGGCGGCAAAGGCCTCGGCGTCGGCACCCAGCGGCAGCCAGACGAAGTTCGCCTGCGTCTCGGGCAGGTGCCAGCCCTGATGTCGCAGCCCGGCCACCACGCGCTGGCGTTCGGCGACGAGGGCGTCGACCCGCTCCTTCAGCTCGTGGAACACGCCCAGGCTGGCGATCGCCGCCTGCTGGGCGATCGTGCTCACCCCGAAGGGCATGGCTGCCTTGCGCAGGGCCTGAGCCACCCGCTCGTGGGCCACGGCATACCCGACGCGGAGTCCGGCGAGCCCGTAGGCCTTGCTGAAGGTGCGCAGGATCGCGACGTTCGGCCGCCCGGCATACGTCGCGAGCCCGTCCGCAGCCCTTTCGTCGGTGACGAACTCGAGGTATGCCTCGTCGATGACCACCAGCACGTCGCCGGGGACCTCGCCCAGGAAGGCGTCGAGCTCGGCCTGGCGCACGGCCGGGCCCGTGGGGTTGTTGGGCGTGCAGACCAGGATCAGCCGGGTCCGTGGGGTGATCGCGGCGGCCATGGCGGCGAGGTCGTGCCGGGCGTCCGCGTCGAGGGGAACCCGCACCGAGGCGGCACCCGCGAGCGCCACCACGATCGGATAGGCCTCGAACGAACGCCAGGCGTAGATGACCTCGTCGCCCGGGTCGCAGGTGGCGGCGATGACCTGGCCCAGGACGCCCACGCTCCCGGTGCCGGTGGCGATGTGCTCGGGCGGCACGCCGAGACGCTGCGCGATGGCCAGGGTCAGCTCCGTGACCGCCATGTCCGGGTAGCGGTTCATCTGCAGGGCGGCGTCCTGAACGACCTTGAGAACGCTCGGCAACGGCGGGTAGGGGTTCTCGTTGCTGCTGATCTTGTATGCCGTTGTCCCCTCGCCAACGGCCGCCGGCTTGCCGGGCTTGTAGGCGGGGACGGCAGCCAGTGCTTCGCGGAGGCGGACGGTGCGGCTCATACGTGCACCTTAGAGCCCGTCACCTGGCGACCGAACGCATCGCTGCATGCCACGATGGGCCCATGAAGTCGATCGCCATCAAGGTCCTGGTCAACGGTGTCGCCCTGTGGGTGGCCTCCTTCCTGCTCGACGGCATCACCCTTGGCCCGTCCGGCGCCACCCTGAGCGGTCAGCTGGTGACGATCCTCTGGGTGGCCGTGATCTTCGGCCTGGTCAACGCCGTCATCAAGCCGGTGCTGTCGTTCTTCTCGTTGCCGGTCATCATCCTGACCCTCGGGCTGTTCACGCTGGTCATCAATGCCCTGATGCTGCAGCTGACCTCGTGGTTCGCCGAACAGTTCAGCCTTGCCTTCCACGTCGACGAGTTCTTCTGGGACGCGCTGCTCGGCTCGATCGTCATCACGGTCGTGTCGATGCTGCTGCACATGGTCCTGCCCGACGACTGACCGCTCGCCCCAACCTTCCCAACCTTTCCCGACCGGACACCCCGGATCGCGCGGAATCGGCCCCCGGGGGGGTGGATTCGCGCGATCGGCGGTGTCCGGATGCGGTTGCCGGCTCACCAGTGCGGGTCGAGACCCTCCTCGAGGTATGCCGTCCCGTCACTTTGGCGCGCGACTCGCCGCAGCATCCGGGTGACGTAGGGCGCGGCACGGCGCTCTACCTCGTCGAGGGTGCACCAGTGCAGTGACCTGAGCTCACGCGGCTCGAGCCTGGCCCGGGCGATCACGTCATCGTCGACGCCGAGGTCGAAGACGAAAAGCATGGCGTCGTCCCAGCCGCGCCACGGCGGTAGCCAGTTGACCGCCACCAGCGACCGCGGGGACACCTCTACCTGCATCTCCTCGCGGATCTCCCGCATGACCGCGTGGGCAGGTGACTCGTGTGGATCCACGACGCCCCCGGGAAGGTCCCACTCCTGCTTGTACGTCAGCTCGCACAGGAGGATCTCATTGGCGGTGTTACGGATCAGGCCCTGGGCGATGACGCGCTTGGTCGGCAGCCCGGCGTTGAGGAGCCCGATGAACCCTTCGCGGGAGGTGGGCTCGGGGTCGGTGGCCAGCCGCGCCAGCTGCACGAGGTCGCGGCGCTCACCACCCGGGTCCCCGGATGCGACCACGGCGCCGCGGACGAGGCCCTCTCGGCGCAGCCCGGCCCGGCCGGCGATCCGCAGTGACAGCCGGTCGTGGGGCTCCACATGTGCGGTCACCCGGTGCAGTCCCAGCTCCTCGAAGGCGTAGGGGACCAACAGCCGCATCGCCCTGGTCGCCACGCCCTGGCCCCGGTGCTCGGGCAGCACGACCCAGGACAGCTGGCCCGTGCCGTCCCCGCTCTGCCGGACCTCGACCGAGCCGGCAACCCGGCCCCGGCGCTCAACCACGAAGCTCACGACCTTGCGCAGGTCCGCGTAGCCGCGCTGCCTCAGCTCGATCCTTTGGCGCTGGCTCTCGACCGGAGCTTCAACGAGCGGGAAGCCGAACCATTGTGCTGCGTCGTGGCCCTCCTGTGGCCAGGACACGTCCACATCGTCGAGCGTCCAGGGACGCAGCACCACATCACCGTCACGCAGCGTCGGCTGAGGAGGAACGTCAGGTGGACTCACCTGGGCACCCTAGGCGACGTGGCCGTCATACCCGCCCTCGACCGGACACCGCGGATCAGATGTGGCGACGGGAGGTGACCACCCGGAATCGGCTGGCGACGAATGCTGCGTCGACGTACGCCGCGTTGGCCGCCGGGTTGGCGCCGGTGCCGTGGTAGTCGCTGAACGCCGCGGTCTGGTTGACGAAGACGGGCCCGGTGAGGTTCTCCGAGAGGGCCACGCCCGCCTCGGCAGCCGCGTCGCGGGCGTCGTCCAGGACGCCCTCGGAGGTCGAGTAGACCCCAGCGGTCATGGCGCCGTGCTCCCTGGTGGTGTCACGCATGCGCTCCAGCGACTGGGCGGTGGAGTCGGTCGCGATCAGGAACGTGACCGGGCCGAAACACTCCACGCTGTATGCCGCATCGTTGGCGACCTCGAGGCCGACCAGTCCCGGGGTGCGGACAACCGCGTCCGGGTATGACGGGTGGCTCACCCTGCGCGTGTCCAGCACCACCGTGCCGCCGAGGCGGGCTGCCAGGCCGGGCAGGTCGGTCGCCCGGGAGCGCACGTCCTCGTTGACGATGGCACCGAGGATCTCGACCGCTCTGGCGTCGTCGCCGGTGAGCTTGGTCAGCGCCTCGGCGAGCTTGGTGCCGAAGTCCTCGAAGGACAGGTGGCCCTCGTCGGTCTCGACGCCGGCCCGCGGAACGTAGATGTTCTGTGGCGTCGTGCACATCTGACCCGAATAGAGGGAGAGCGAGAACGCGAGGTTGCCCAGCACGCCGCGCAGGTTGTCCGTCGAGTCCACGACGATCGAGTTCAC
>JANOHS010000252.1:0-6004 GCA_031406655.1 Micrococcales bacterium | reverse complement strand
GGGTCCGTGCCCACCTGCCGTGCGGCACGTTTGGAGCGCCGGGCATACAGGGCTGCAGAGACCAACAGCGGCAGGAATGCGGCGAACCCTCCCAGCACGAGCATCGAGACGAGGACGCGCACGAGACTGGGGACCGGGAGCACACAAACCACGAGGCCGAGGTTGATGAGCACCACCCGCAGGGCGCTGCCGCGGTCAAGGCGCGCCCGGGACCCGCGCAGGATGGTGGGTCCGCCGCCCAGGACCACGGGAACCAGGTACGACAGGGCGCCCAGCAGCACCTGCGCGGCGAACCCCGCCGCCAGGGGGGTGACGAGCAGTCCAACCCGATCCTCGATCAGAACCCATGTCGGACTGGTGGCCAGCACGATGACCAGGCCGAGCAGGGAACCAGTCAGCCAGAACACGGCAGCCATGACCGACCAGGTGGCATAGGCCGAAGGGGCCTTGGCCCGGGTCACCCGTGCCAGCGGCCGGAGGGCCCAGATGACTCCACCCAGGTAGGTCGCCACACCGACCGCGGCCAACACCTGCAGCCCGGCGAGGGCACCCGCGACGATGACGAGGACGGAGACGACCAACATCGGAAGTACCTGGCGCGCAACGCGTTCGGCGCCATCCGCTATACGGGTGCGCAGCATCGTCGGCCAGAGGGTGACCAGTGTGCCCATGACCGTGAAGCCGACCCAGCCCAAGAGGTTGAGGGTGATGTGTGCGGCCACCAGGCGTGCGTGCCACCCCTCGCTCGGGTGACGGGCAAGGAGCGCGCCCATCCCGGCGCCGAACGGCAGGGCCAGCGAGGCGCAGATGTAGTAGCGGACCGTTGCTCCGAAACGCGATGCCAGTGCGGCGCGGGCCTGAAGGGCCAGCACGATGCCGTGTGCGGCGGCCGCGGAGCCCACGACGACCGAGCCGACCAGCGTCAGGCTCGTTCGATCGTTCACGATGCCGGCGACGACCGTGACGACACCGATGTTCAGGGCGACCAGCCGACCGGCCTGCCAGCGCCGTGACCCGGCAGTGGCGCGGCGTCGCAGCAGAGCGTCGGCGAAGTGGGCGCTCCAGACGAAGATCGCGTTGGTGATGGCACCCAGCAGCAGCAGGTGCACAAGCAGCCAGGGCGATGCGGGGACATAGCGGTGGAACAGGGCGACCCCCACGACTGCGGCCAGCCAGAGAGCGACCGGTGCGTTGGCGAGGAGATGCCAGGTGGTGCGGTCGCGCAGGGCCATCGGCGCCGAGGCCTCGAGCTTCATCAGGATGCGACCGTCGTCGCCAGGGGAGTGGGGGAAGCGGACGCGGGGGCGTTGGTGACCCGACGGGGTCGACCAGCCCGGATGGCTGAGCTGGCGGTGATGGCAACAAAGCCAAGCAGCGCAACGACATTGAGCGCGCCACCGATCTGACGGGCGAGATCGAGGTCACGGGCGTCACCGACCGCAAGCCGCAGGAGCAGGGAGACGTGCAGCAGGACCGGCGGAGCGATCATCACCGGGTGGTAGGGCAACCTGCAACGCAGGACTGCAGGGAGGATGACCGGCGCATGGGCCATGATCATCGACATCGTGAAACCGAGGAACAGGGCGTGGATGACGGCGTCGTAGGCCGGGCCTTGCGTGACTTCGCCGGTCAGGGCCCAGATCGCCCCTGCGACCGCGAGCCAGACGTAGCCCGCGAGCAGGCACCCGGCCATGAATCGAGGTAGCCCGGTCGCCCGGATCGTTCGGCGGGCGACGTCGTGGACCATCAGCCACCCGACCAGCGCGAGCAACGACAGGCCGAGCATCGGATACCCGACCGCCGGCCAGAGCAGTGTCAGGACGGTCCCGAACGTCATCATGGCCGCCAGGCCGAGAAGCTGGCCGACCGTGGCGGAGGCGAGCAGGACCACGCGCGCGAGCTCGAGTCGCTCGCCGGCGATGGTGAGCACCACGAAGCCTGCCAGCCAGGGCAGGAGACGCGCGACCGGCATCCCGCCGAGCCAGAGCACGGCCCCGCCGGTGGCCAGAACCGCCCCAAACCCTTGAACGAGAATGGAATCGTCGCGCTGCCTTCGCCACAGCGGGATGTAGACGCCGACGAGCGCGGCCGCCCCGGCCACCAGGGCGACCTGCCCCAGGCGCATCGGTGCTGCGGAGACCAGGAGCAGACCGCCCGCGCCGAGAAGTGCCGGAGAGGTGAATCCCGCGAGGCTGCGCAGCGCAACCGCGCGCTCGAGAGCCACGACGGTCCCCACGAATCCCAGGACCATCAACATGCCGTGGGTGTCAGGCATCCGGGCGCTGGTCACAGGTGTGGGAAGGCCGAGCAGCAGAAGGCCCGCGTTCAGGCCCGCAAGAAGGGCCACGCCCGCCGGGATGAGGAACGCTGTGCGGCGGCTCATCGGTCCGGCGTTGATCGCGGCAGCAAGTCCAGGCGGCAGGCCCCGGGCTCCGAAAAGGGTTGCAGCGCCGTGCGTTCCGTTCGATCGGGATCGTTGCCGAGCTCTTGGAGGGCGCCACGCACGACGCCGAGATGCACTCCGCAGACGACCTCCGGAAAATGGTGGGCCGCCTCGAGCAAGGGGCAACGGCGCAGCTTGACCACGGCCGCCCGCTGGTCCGGGCTCGGATCGAAGCCGAGCTCTTCCAGCAGCGCGACCACCTCTCGACGAGCTGCCACGGCGCTCGATGCGGTCGCAACCTCGGGAATCGACTCCCCGCCTGCACCACGGGTGGGGCGTCGGACCAGATCACGGCCCCAGGCCCGGCCCGCCTCGATGGCGTCGGCTTGCGGCTGCCGGCTGGCCCGGGCGATCTGCGCGGCCAACGCTGAAGCCAGCCCCGCATAGTCGTTGGCCCCCTTGTCGGATCCGACATCGGGTGAGGCGCTGTAGAGCCAGGCGGGGCGTCCACGGCCCCGCGCCGAAGCGCGGACCCTGGCTGCCAACCGGTCGGCCACCAACCGGTCCAGGTGTTCGCGGATCGTGTTGGGGTGCTGCCGGGTCAACGCGGAAAGTGCTCCCACCGTGCAGGGTTCGGGCTGGTCGATGAGGACGTCCAGGATTCGTGCGCGGGCGCTCGAGAGGTTGGTCAGTCGGTGGCGCATGCGTGCGGTCGGCGCCGGACCGTAACCGGGCCGCGCACCGGGGCTTGCCGCCTGAGTAGTTTCCACGGAATCAAGTGTAATAAACTTTGGGCAGGCTCCGCCAATCCTGGCGGAGCGGAGGCGCGTGAGGGTTCCTCATCGCGCCAGAGCCGGAGGAGTTCCCATGAGCAAGGTCGTTGTCGCAACAAGCGCGGCGGATGCCCAGGCTGTCGAAGCCGTCAAGACCCATCACGCACAGCTGGCCGGTGCCATGGCAGTCCAGGTGGAGGCGTTGCTCGACGCCACGTCCCTGGGCGATGCGCGTGGTGCCAACGCCGCCTCCGACGCTCTTGTCAGCTGGTGCCGCTCCGAGCTGATCCCGCATGCGCTCGCCGAGGAGCAGGCCATGTACCCCAAGGCTCACGAGGATCCCCGCGCTCGACTGCTGGTCGACGCCATGCTGGCCGAGCACCACGACCTGATCGGGCTGGTGGAGGCCATTGGAAAGGCAACGACCCCCGTGCGCGCGGCTGCCCATGCCCAGGCGCTCCGGTCGCTGTTCGACTCGCACCTGGTCAAGGAGAACGAGCAGATCCTGCCGCTGCTGGCCGAGTCCGCTGAGGTCTCACTGGCTGAGGTCCTCGCCGGTATGCACGAGCTGCTCGGTGGCCACGACGACGACGTGAGCGCCGAGTCGGACGCCGAGGCCGGATGCGGAGGGGAGTGCGGCTGCGGTGGACATGACTCGGCCGGGGACCTGCCTGAGCTCGATGCGCGAGCGGTGCCGCACGCCATACGGCATGCCACGATCTTCGGCGCCCTGGACTCGGTCGGGACCGGGAGCGGCATGGTGCTCGTGGCGCCCCACGACCCGCTGCCGCTGCTGGAGCAGGTGGAGCAGCGCTCACCGGGGCGGTTCAGCATCGACTACCTCGAGCGCGGCCCGGAGGCCTGGCGGATCCGCTTCGTCCGAGCCTGAGCAGCCCGCCTGCTGGTCGGCGCTTCGATCGGGCATGCTCGTCCTCATGGACACGACGTGGGACATCGAGGGCATCCGTTCGCAGTACCCGGCGCTCAAGAGCGGAACGGCCTACCTCGACGGCGCCGGGGGGACGCAGGTGCCCGAGTGTGTGATCGAGGCGATCGCCGAGGCCCACCGGTCCGGACTGAGCAACCTGGGCGGGGCGTTCGCCGCCAGTCGCCGCTCGATGCAGCTGGTCGCCGATGCCCGCGAGGCGGTAGCGGACCTCACCGGCGGCGAGGCGGGTGGGGTCGTCCTCGGGCCCAACATGACGACGCTGACCTACCGCATGGCTGCGGCCTTGGCCAAGACCTGGGCGCCCGGCGACGAGATCGTCGTCTCGGAGCTCGACCACGACGCCAACGTCCGCCCGTGGGTGCAGGCCGCGGCCCGTGCCGGGGTGAAGGTGCGATGGGCGCGGGTGGATCCGCAGACCACCGATCTGCCCACCGGGCAGTATGCCGAGCTGGTCAGCTCGCGCACGAGACTTGTAGCGGTTGCCGCGGCGTCGAACCTGATCGGGACCATCCCTGACGTTGCGGCGATCAGCGCGATCGCCCACGCCGCAGGGGCTTTGACCTACGTCGATGCGGTCGCGGCCGCGCCACACCTGCGTGTGGACATGCCCTCGCTCGGCGCCGACCTCGTTGCTGTCTCCGCCTACAAATGGTGCGGCCCGCATGCCGGAGCCGTCGTGGCCGCACCAGACCTGCTGGACACACTGCGACCCGACAAGCTGGAGCCGTCGTCCAACGACGTACCGGACCGCTTTGAGCTCGGTACGCACGGTCTGGCCAACATGGCCGGCATCACCGCGGCCGTTGACCACCTGGCCGATCTGGTTGTAGGAGAAGGGGATCGGCGCCAGCGGCTCGATCGCACCTTCGCCGCCCTGACCGCGCGGGAGGCTGCGCTGGTGGGGAACACGATCAGCCGGCTCACCGCCATACCCGGGGTTCGGATGGTGGGGGCACCGACCCGGCGCACCGGGACCATCTGTTTCACCGTGGACTCCCTCGCGCCGGGCGAGGTCGCGGCCGGGCTGGGGGAGGCGGATATCGGCGTGTGGAGCGGCCACGCCTACGCATGGGAGCTGACCCGGGCGCTGGGGATTCGCGACAACGGTGGCGCGACCCGGGTCAGCCTGGCGCCCTACACGGCTGAGTCAGATCTTGATCGGTTGGTGGCCGCCCTGTCCGCAGTCGTTCGTTGAACAGCATCGGTTCAGCTCGGGCACCGTTGCGAATCCACGCTGCTCGTCGGCAGATAAGGTAGTCGACATGATGCTGTCCTGGGGCCGACTGGTGGGCCGACGAGCCGGAGCACTCCTCGTGATCGGGCTGGCTCTCGTCGCCGCTGCGGCGGTTTTCGGGCTCGGGGTCTTCGGCAGCCTGAGCAACGGTGGCTTCGACGACCCGGCCAGCGAGTCGGCCCGGTCGCTCACGAAGGAGCATGCGACGTTCGTCAGCCACGACTCCGACATCGTGGCCATCTACTCCAGCCCGTCGTTGAAGGTCAGCGACCCTGCCTTCAAGGCGTCGGTCTCGGGCGTCCTCACGGGGCTCCCCAAGGGGGCGGTCCAGCGGGTCACGACGTGGTACGAGCAGCCGTCGCCCACCCTGGTGAGCAAGGACGAGCACGCCACGCGAGTCATCATCACCTTGCGCGGGACCTCGCAGGAAGAGAAGTCCGCGCTCTTCGACCAGGTCAGGCCCTTCCTCGATGCCAAGGGGCTGACAACCAACGTCGGTGGGGCATGGGCGGTCTTTGCCGATGTGAACGAGACCGTCGCCAAGGACATCGCGCGCGCCGAGGCCATCTCGATGCCGATCGTCTTCATCTTGTGCCTGTTCATCTTCGGAAGCCTCGTATCGGCTCTGATGCCAGCCCTGGTCGGCGGCGTCGCGGTCCTCGGGG
>JANOHS010000215.1:0-1801 GCA_031406655.1 Micrococcales bacterium | reverse complement strand
GCCAGCGCCGTGACGTCAGCATCAAGCTGGAGGTACGTCCAGCGGCGGCCGCTGGGCACGTCGACCATCGCCTCGGAATCCGGGAAACGTGCAGTGGTCCGCATCAGGTTGTCCCCGATCGTGTCGCCCAGGAGCGGGGTGTCGGAAGGCCCTGAGCCGTAGGACGGGAGCGCTTGAGCGTGCACGGTTCCTCCGCATGGCGAGACGAGGTTTGCGCCCATCCTCGCGATCGGCCCGACTGAGGGCAAGCAAGGCTTCCTGGCCAACTACCGTATGACGGGTGCCCGCCTCCCTGTCCCGACCAGCCTCAGCCCTGAGGAGCCTCGCCGACGACGTGCGGGGTCGACGTGACGACCAGCTGCAGGAACTGGTCCGCCGGCGACCCGACCTGGCCCGGCCCGCCCCGAGCGACCTGACCTCTCTGGCCGCTCGCGCCAGCACCCGTTCCAGCGTCCAGAGAGCTCTGGATGGGCTGGACCGGGGGCATCTGGAGGTCCTCGAGGCGCTGGTCGTCAGCGGCGATCCCGTCGACCTCGAGCGGACCGCGGCCCTGCTGGGCGCTCCGGGCCAGTCCCTGGAGGAGTTCGTCCAGGACCTCTGGGAACGCGCACTCCTGTGGCGAGGCAACGACGGCCAGCACGTCGTGCGCGCGGCCGCTGAGGTGCTGGGTCCCCACCCGGCCGGCCTCGGCCCGAGCGCCGCCGAGCTGCGCGGCTCGACCCCACCGTCGTACGCCTCCGCGGAGTCGCTCGACGCGGTCATCGCCTCGGCGCCCCCTGACGCTCGGAGCATCCTGGACATGCTCACCTGGGGGCCTCCCATCGGCACCTTGACGCCCGGTGGACCCATGGCGGCCGCAGGCACCTGGCTTCTCACGCATCAGCTGATCGTCGCCCTCTCGGCCGACCACGTCGCACTGCCCCGCGAGGTTGGCCTGCGGCTGCGTGGGGGCCGCCTGCACCGTGAGAGCACCCTGACCGCCCCCGATCTGGGTGTCACCGCGCACGCGCAGTCCTCGGTCGATGCCGCCGCCGGCGGGCAGGCATCCGAGCTCCTGGGTCTCGTGGACGAGATCGCGGCAGACTGGGGCCCCCGCCCACCGAGGGTCCTGCGCGCCGGTGGCCTCTCCGTGCGCGATCTCAAGCGGCTGTCGGCGATCCTCGATGTTGACCTGAAGCATGCCGCTTTCGTCGTCGAGATCGCCTATGCGGCAGACCTGTTGGCCGACGACGCGTCGCTGGAACCCGTGTGGGCACCAACTCCGGGGTATGACGAGTGGCAGCAAAGGCCTTCGGCGCACCGCTGGCTGCGGCTGGCGCGGGTCTGGCTGACCTCAGGTCGTGCTCCGCACCTCGTGGGCTCGACTCCGGCCGGTGGCGGCGGCACCGTCAACGCCCTCAGCGCGGACGTCGCGTACCCGCCCACGCGTCAGCTGCGAGGCGACGTGCTGGCCGAGCTGGCCGCGATGCCGCAGGGTCACGCACCGGATCTGGGCGACCTGGTCGGCCGGATCCGCTGGCGCCGGCCCATGCGCCGGGCCGAGATCATCGAGGCGGTCACGGCTGCCGTGCTGCGGGAGGCCGAATGGCTCGGAGTGACGGGGCGAGGCGCGCTCAGCACTGCAGGGCGTCTTCTCGTCGACACCGCTGCCGGCCCGGCGGCCGCGGAAGAGGCGATCAGCAGCCATCTGCCGTCACCCGTCGAGCACGTTCTGCTCCAGGCGGACCTGACAGCCGTCGCCCCGGGTCGGCTCGAGGGCAGCATCGCGCAGTTCATGCGGTTGGTCTCGGACATCGAGTCA
>JANOHS010000191.1:0-5089 GCA_031406655.1 Micrococcales bacterium | reverse complement strand
CTCTGGCGGCATTGATCCTGCTGGGCGGGTCCCTGGGTGACCGGTTCGGGCGCCGCCGGACCTACGTCTGGGGCGTCGCCGGGTTCGGCATCGCCTCGATGCTGTCTGCGCTCAGCCCCAACATCCAGACACTGGTGGGCGCCCGGGCTGTCCAAGGCGTCGCGGCCGCGCTCCTGACCCCAGGGAGCCTGGCCATCCTGCAGTCCTCGTTCGACCCGGAGGACCGCATGCGCGCCATCGGGACGTGGACCGGTTCGCTCAGCATCGCCGCGGCGTCCGGGCCCCTGGTCGGCGGATGGCTGGTGGGTTACGACTGGCGGTGGGCCTTCTGGGTCAACGTCCCACTCTGCGTAGTGGTCATCGTGCTGTCGGTTCGCTACGTCCCCGAGTCGCGAAACCCCGCTGCCAGCAAGGTCATTGACATCCCTGGGGTGCTCTTCGGCGTACTGGGGCTGGCCGGCGTCACCTACGCGCTGACGGCCTGGCCACGCCACGGGCTCGATGACGTCACCCTCACCGCCGGAGCAGGCGGCGTTCTGGCTCTGGTCGCTTTCATCCAGACCGAACGACGCTCCCGCCACCCGATGGTGCCGCCCTCGCTGTTCGCCTCTCGCAGCTTCAGCGTCATCAACGCCGTGACCTTCGCGATCTACGCGGCTCTCTCCGGAGCACTGGTGTTCCTGGTCCTCTTCCTGCAGGTGGTCTCCGGATGGACGGCGCTTCAGGCCGGCACTGCGACCCTGCCGCTGAGCGTGGTCATGCTCCTGCTCGCGAGCCGCTTCGGCACGCTGGCCACAAGGATCGGCGCCCGTCCGCTGATGATCGGTGGACCCCTCATCGCTGCAACGGGATTCGTGCTGATGTCACTCTCACCCAGCCGGCCGTCATACGCCCTGAACATCCTGCCCGGGGTCGCTCTCCTCGGTCTGGGGCTGGCCATGACCGTCGCACCGCTGACCGGCACCGTCCTCGCCGCCGCCCCCGACGAGCTGGCGGGGACGGCAAGCGGAGTCAATAACGCGGTCGCCCGAACCGCCGGGCTGATCGCCGTTGCCGCCCTTCCGGCGGTCGTCGGACTCAGCGGCACGGAGTATGCCGATCCCTCCAGCCTCGCGCCCGCGTACCGAACGGCACTGCTGATCTGCGCCGTGGCCATGGCCGCCGGCGCCGTCCTCACGGCCCTGGCACTGCCTGGACACAGCGGAAAGCCAACAGCCGCAATGGGTTAGCTGCGCGGGAGAGCCCTCAACAGACGCAACAGCCCATAGCCATCGGGCGCGCGGCACACCGGCACATCGCGTCGAACCCGTGGGGCGAACTCCTCGTTGGACACCGGTAGGCCGTGCGAGAGCACCTGTTCGGCCGGAGTCAGCTCCCGAATCCCAATAGCCTCAACAACGTCGGGGCGATCGCGCGCGAAGTCTCCGTAGATCTTCGGATCATGCTGACCGTCGTCGCCGATGAGAACCCAGCGGATCCTCGGAAACTCGCGAGCCAACCGGTGCAGGGACTCGGTCTTGTGCTCCTGCCCGCTGCGGAACCAACCGGTGTTGGTGGGGCCCCAGTCCGTCATCAGCATCGGACCGGGCGGGTAACCGTGGCGCTTGAGAAAACGGGTCAAGGTCGGCGCGGTGTTCCAGGCGCCCGTGGACAGGTAGAAGATCGGAGCACCCGGATGTTCCGCGAGCAGCGTGCGAAACATGGGTGCCATGCCGGGCACCAGGTGACGAGCAGTCTCCTGACGGACGAACGTGTTCCAGGCTGCGATCAGCGGACGCGGCAGGGACGTGGAGATGACCGTGTCGTCGATGTCGCTGACCAGCCCGAACTCAGCCGCGCGGTCGATGATCCGCACCCAGGCCCGGACCGGCTCGGCGCCCTCTGCCTCGAGCGTGACGGTGTGCCATCCAGGTTTCAGGCCCGGATGCGGGATCACCACGTCGAGGTAGCCGCTCCGGTCGGTGCGCGCATGCGTCGTACGGTCTCCGATGATGACGCTGACAGGAACATCCATCGCGCCCGCGGTGACGAAGGCCCGCCAGCCACGCTGCTCGTTCTCGGGGCCTCTGAGCTCGCGGACGAGCGATACGGCCTCGTTGCTCGTCGGCCTCTCGGCCGGACGGCTCAACAGCACCCGGCCAAGGACCCTCACAAAGTCCTGACTGCCATAGCCCGTGTGGCTGATCGTGCGCGTGCGCCATCCACGTCCGCGCAGCAGGGCGTTCGAGCGGCGATGGAAGGCGTCCTCGATGAGTGCGGCGGCATGGGGTCGGGCCATGACCAGAACGTATCGCGGCAACGCGGCTTTCATCACTTACGTGCCTCCCGGTGACTGTCAAGGAAGTGAGGCGAGCTCGTTCATCTCAGCCGTTGCCGGCCACCGGGGCCGAATATCTCGGAGACCTCCGGCCATGCACGGGCTCGCAGCCAGAGATACCCCTGTCCGTGGTCGCACCCTGCATCCAGCAGCCAGTCGGCGGCCTCTTGCCATTCCACGCCCACGGCGGTGACCAGGCATCCGAGGCTTGAACCAAGATCGATCAGTGAGCGCACCTTGGCACGGTCGCCGGGGAGGGCGGTAATGAATGTCCTGGCTATCTTGACCTCCGACACCTTCAGGTTGCGCAGCTGGGACAGGCTCGCGAAGCCGGCGCCGAAGTCGTCGATGGTCATGACGATGCCCTGTGCGGCCAGGGCGTCGACGACCTGGCCGGCCAGCTCGGCCGTGGAGGCCAGCGCAGTCTCGGTCACCTCGAGCGCAAGCCGGTCGGGTGAGACGCCCGCCTCCTGCAGGATCTGGCCCACGGTGACCGCGAAGTTCGAGGACTCAAGGTCCTTGGCTGTGATGTTGACACGACCGTCCAGTCCCGGCCGGCCGCCGTCCACGCCTTGTAGTCCGCAAGAGCAAGCCGGAGCACCCACCCCGTCAACGACCCGAGCAGCTCGGAACGCTGCTCTGCGACGTACAAGAACTCGTCGGGCGTGAGCAGCCCGCGTTCGGGGTGCTGCCAACGCACGAGGGCCTCGAGGCAGCTGACCCGGCCCGTGCCGAGCTCAATCTTGGGCTGGTAGTGGAGGACGAGCTCGTCGCGATCCAGCGCCCGGCGCAGCTCGTCGTGCAGGACCATCGCACGCGAAGCGCGTTCCGGGGTGATGGAACCGACCGCCGTGAACCTGACCAGTGCGATGCCGATGGCGATGCCGACAGCCAGGGTGAGCGCGAGGGACGCCCAGAAGACGATCGGGCTCATGTCCGTTGTCCGGAACCAAAGCCACCGGAAAGTGACATCCCCACCCCGTCGTCAGTGACAGAGGCCCTCACGTTCGGGCCTTTGGAAGGCAAGGACGTGGAGAGGGCCTCCCACGCCAACCCGAGTCTGACACGCACCTCAGAGGAAAGAGGAGCAAACGCCAAGAAGTACGTCGGGTCAGGTATTCGGCGGCGAGGCCCGCTTTTTTCACAGCCGTGTCCAGCAGTCCCATTCCGGGGCTCGATGGGTCTCTTCAGCCAGGGTCAGACAGGCAGGGCGTAGACGAAGATGTTGCTCTCGTAGTGACCGGTGCGCTTGTCGAAGGCGCCTCCGCAGCTGAGCAGGAGCAAACGGCCGGACTTGGGCCGCCCCACCAGACCGTATGAGCTGCGCTGGTCGAACAGCTCCTGGCGCCGGGGCCCCACCTGGTCCTTGTTGACCTCGATCGGCGGTGCGGCCACGGAGTACTTCATCCGCCGTCCGTCGGCCAGTCCCACGGTGATGACCTGCCCGACCCGGTAGTCGGCCAGATCGGCGAACGCGCCCTCAACCCCGCGGTAGTTGACGTGGCCCACCAGGATCGCCGTGCCATGGGAGCTGCCGGGGCCCACGTCCTGGCTCGCCCAGCTCACGGCACGAGGGTCTTCAGGAACATACAGACTCCCGTCAGCATTGAGGCGATCCGCCGACACCGCGGCCCGCACTCCGTGATCGGCAACGATCACCGAGACCGGGACACCCGGCCTGTCGGGGACGACCGCGGCCTGGAGGCCCGAAGCCTCCCCCCGAGACGGCGTCGGCGCTGGGGCCGAGGACGGCGCTGGGGCCGAGGACGGCACCGGACCGAGGCCGGACGGCAGCGGAGCGCTCGAAAGTGTCCGCCCCGCCCGACCCTGTCCCAGGAAGTGATCGCCCAGGATCACCAGTGCTACGACCAGCAACAGGGTCCCCAAGGCGGTCAGTGCCGTGGGAAGTGCCCGTTTATGCGTCACCGTGACGGCTGCGCAGCACCGCGCCCGCCCCCAGCGCGAGGAATGCGGCGAACGCCGTCAAACCTCCGGCAGCCAGCTGTCCACTCGTGTCGGCTTGGCCAGCGGCCGCGCCGGTGGGCAACGGGTTCGTGTCAGCTTGCGGGGCAACGAGCACCTCACCCAGAACCTCCGTTGGCGCATCAAGCACCTCACCCAGGACATCCGGTGGGCTTACCGCGGGCGGGTTGTTCGGTGGGTTGTTCGGTGGGTTGTTCGGCGGGTTGTTCGGTGGGTTGTTCGGCGGGTTGTTCGGCGGGTTGTTCGGCGGGTTCGGGGGCGTCACCGGGGACTTGCAACCGGTGTGGGCCGGGTTCGAAGGCCCGACACCCTTGTTGCGATCGCACTCGTAGCCGGCGTTCTTGTCAGAGCCGTTCGGCATCTGCCCCGGCGGGTTCTTGTTGTCGGCCTTCCCGACCGAACCTGCCGCTGGCCTGCCAACGGCCAAGCCTCCACCGTTGCCGTTGAGGGACGGTGACCCGTCGCGCGTCGAGCAGTACGGGCCTGTTGGGCACTGCCCGTTGGCGCCGCCGGGGTTCGCGTCTGCCTTGCTGATTGGCTGCGGCGTGTTGTTGGAGCCGGAGGCCGATGACGGGCTGGCGACACCGGCAGCCAGAACCAGGCCCAACGATGCGACGATAAGTCCGACTCGCCTTCTTTGGCGCATTTGCGAGCGCATGTACGACACGTGAATCCCTTACCTCTGATGGAATTCCACGCTCAGGTTGGGCGTTCGTGGAAGAACTTGTTCAATTTACTGTTTCGTGGCCATCGCTTTGCCGACTCATGGCCATATCTAAGGATACTCAG
>JANOHS010000178.1:0-1952 GCA_031406655.1 Micrococcales bacterium | reverse complement strand
GCGGCCCTTCTGGAAGCCTGAGGCCGGGCGCTGGGGTCTGCTCGCTCAGCTGGGCCGGATGAAGGCGTCCTCCCCGGTCAGGGCCTCGAGGTCCCGGGTCGCGCTCTCCAGCAGGTGGTCGGCCAGGTGTCGCAGGGCCCGGGCGACCGCGACCTCGTCCCCGATCTCGGGAACAGACGGGTCCTTCCGGCTGCGATGGCTCTCGCCGTGGGCAGCCAGGTGGGAGGGCGCGTCCGAGAGCAGGACGACGTTGGCGCTGGTGTCGTCCCCGGACTCGAAGATCGTCACCGTTACCTGCCATTCGCGAACGTGACGGCTGGGCTCGGACACCACCGCTACGCCGTGTGCTGCTGCTCCCTCCAGGTGAACTGGCATCGGGGCACCGTTGGACCCGCTGTCGTGGGGCCCGTGCTCGGTCTCCACCCGAAGGATTGAGCCCGGCCCGGGGTAGAGCAGTCCGGTGCGCCCGTCGGCCCACCGCACGAGGTATGGCGGGGCGCCGTCCTTGCCCCTCACCTCGATGACCTCACCGTCCCTCGTGGCCTGGTCGATGTGGCTCGCCGCGATGATGATGTGATCTCCCAGTTGCGCTCTCATCGTCCGTCTCCCGATTCTTGTGAGGTAGCGGTGCCGGTTCCACTTCAGCACAGCACCGCCCCGAGCCGCCAGATCAGGGCCGAACGTCCCGAGTTCGCTCAGGTGTCGAACAGGAGGTGTCGTGACGAACATGATGCGCGCGTGGGTGATCTCCGAGCCCCGGCCGACCAGCTCGTCCCCGCTGGCCCTGGTCGAGCGTCCTGTGCCAACGCCGGCGCCCGGCGAGGTCCTCGTCAGGATTCGTGCCTGCGGGGTGTGCCGCACCGACCTGCACCTTGCCGTCGGTGAGCTCGCGGCCCGGCGTAGCGATGTGGTCCCCGGCCACGAGGTCGTGGGCGAGGTCGTCCAGCTCGGTGAGGGTGCCGACCGTTTCCGCACCGGGGAGCGGATCGGCATCGCCTGGCTGAGGCACACGTGCGGCACCTGTCGCTGGTGCCGCAACGGCCGCGAGAACCTGTGTCCGCAGTCGCTGTACACCGGCTGGGACGTCGACGGTGGCTATGCCGAGCTTGCCGTGGTACCAGAGGCATTCGCCTACCGCATACCGTCCTCGTTCTCCGATGAGCAGGCCGCGCCGCTGCTGTGTGCGGGGATCATCGGCTACCGCTCCCTGATCCGCGCGCAGGTTCCTGCCGGAGGTCGGCTGGGGATCTACGGGTTCGGAGCCAGCGCGCACGTCATGGCGCAGGTTGCCATCGCGATGGGTGCGGAGGTCCATGTCATGACGCGTGGTCAGGGGGCGCGCGACCTGGCCCGACGGCTGGGCGCGGCGTCGGTGGGCGGACCTCTGGACAGGGCGCCGGCGACCCTCGACTCGGCGATCCTCTTCGCCCCCGCTGGTGAGCTGGTGCCGCTTGCGCTGGAGTCCCTGGGCCCAGGCGGGACGCTGGCCCTGGCCGGCATCCACCTCAGCGACATTCCGGCGTTGGACTACCAGCGTCACCTGTTCGGGGAGCGCACCGTCTGCAGCGTCACCAGCAACACCAGACAGGACGGTGAGCAGCTCCTGGTCCTGGCCGAACGCCTCGGGGTCGAGGTCACGACCACGTCGTTCCCGTTTGCGCACGCCGACCGGGCGCTAGGTGATCTCGAGGCGGGGGATGTCCGCGGCGCTGCCGTTCTGATGCTGACCCGCTGACGAGGCTTGCCGACACGTATGTGCCGGCAAGCCTCGTCGCGTGGGGCAACTGCGACGTCACTAGTCGTCGCTGAAGGTTCCTCCATAGATGCTCGAGTCCCCAAAGGCGGCCGGGCACTGCTTGTTCGGGCCCGGCCGGAGTGCGTCGGAGTGGGCTCCGGGCAGCTCGGCCGCCAGCGGCCGGTTCTTCGCGGAGTCACCCACGACGGGGGCGGCG
>JANOHS010000166.1:0-3501 GCA_031406655.1 Micrococcales bacterium | reverse complement strand
CCCCGAGGGGTGCCGTGGCGAAGTTCGCCACCGCCGGCAAGGAAACCCCGAATAAGGACCTGGGCGCCTTGGCGATGCAGTACGGCAACGTCTATGTCGCCCAGATAGCCCTCGGAGCCAACGAGGTGCAGACGGTCCGGGCACTGGTGGAGGCTGCCGCGTGGCCCGGCCCGTCGCTGGTGCTGGCGTACTCGACGTGCATCGCGCACGGCATCGACATGAAGTACTCCATGACGCACATGCGCGACGCGGTCAAGAGCGGCCACTGGCCCCTCTATCGGTTCGCGCCCGGACCTGAGGAGCACACGAAGCCGTTCCGGCTCGACTCCCGCAAGCCCGCGCTGGCGCTGAAGGACTTCGCCCACGAGGAGGCCCGGTTTGCCATGCTGGAGCGCTCCGACCCCGATCGGGCCCACCACCTGATGGCCCTTGCCCAGGCCGACGTCGACGAGCGCTGGCGCTACTACGAGCAGCTGGCCGGTGTCGAACGCAGCGTGCCGCACGAGCCCGGGGCCATCGTCGACCCCGAAGGCGCCGCTACCGAGGAGGTACCAACATGACCGCCGGATCGAGCGTCCTGCCGGGCTTCGACCTGTCCACCACCTACCTGGGGCTGAGGCTGCGTAGCCCGCTGGTCGCCTCATCCGGGCCGCTGACCGCCAGGATCGACTCGCTGCGCGCCCTCGAACAGGCCGGCGTCGCCGCCGTCGTGCTGCCCTCGTTGTTCGAGGAGCAGGTCGAGCACGAGGAGCTGCAGGCAGACCGTCTGGGAGACCTCGGCGCCGACAGCAACCCCGAGGCCACCGGCTACTTCCCCGACCTGGGTGACTTCGAGTCGGTCGCCGACCGCTACCTGCGCCACGTCGAGGAGGCGAAGGAGGCCCTGTCGATTCCCGTGGTCGCCAGTCTGAACGGGGTGACCCCGGGCGGCTGGGTTCGTTACGCGCGACTGCTCGAACGCGCCGGCGCTGACGCCCTAGAGCTCAACCTGTATGGCGTGGCCGCCGGCCTTGACGTGACGGGGCGCGAGATCGAGGACGACCAGGTGGAGCTGGTCGCCCTGGTCAACGCGTCCCTCTCGATCCCGCTCTCGGTCAAGATCGGCCCCTACTACAGCGCGTTCGGCCACCAGGCCGCGCGCTTCGTCGATGCGGGGGCAGCGGGCCTGGTGCTGTTCAACCGCTTCTACCAGCCCGACATCGACCCCGCGACCCGGGAGGTGGCATCGGCGCTGGTGCTGTCCTCGTCGGCCGAGCTGCGGCTGCCGCTGCGTTGGGCAGCCATCCTCTCCGGGCGGATCGAGGCTTCGCTCGCGGTGACCACCGGCGTCCACACCGGCGCCGACGTCGCCCGCTGCCTGCTTGCGGGGGCCGACGTGGCAATGATGACCTCGGCGCTGATTTCGCACGGCCCTGAGCATGTCGCTGTGGTCGAGCGCGAGCTCGTCGCGTGGGCCGAGGAGTCGGGCTTCGAGTCGGTGGCACAGCTGAGGGGCAGCGTCAGCCAGCGTCACGTCGCTGACCCGTCCGCTTTCGAACGGGCCAACTACATGGCCGCCCTGACCGGTTTCACCAGCTCGTTCCACTGACGACGGAGTCGGCTGCCCTCAGCGCGGGTGCGGCACCGCCCTTGCGAGAGCCGCCAGCGCGGCGGGAAAGCACTGCTCGGGGGGGTTCACCAGGCCGGCGCCGACCTGTCCGGTACCGGCGACGGCTCCCGCCATGCCGGTGTTGATCTGGGGCAGGATGCCGGTGCGCACGACTCGAGTGACGTCGATTCCCGTTGGCGTTCCACGGAACTCAAGGATCGGGACCTGGTATGACGGGTGCTCGCCGAGGGTGATCTCGTACATGGTGCGGGTCGTCCGCAAGGCCATGGGGACGTCCCCGCCGACGAACCGGACGATTGCCGGTGCGGCGGCCATCGCGAAGCCGCCGATCCCCGCCGTCTCGGTGATCGCCGAGTCGCCGATGTCGGGGTTGGCGTCGGCAGGGCCGAAGTCGCCGAGGAAGAGGCCGTCCGGGGTGTTGGCGGGTCCGGTGAACCACTCGTCGCCCGTGCCGGAGGTCTGGATGCCGAAGTCGGTGCCGTTACGGGCCATCGCCACGACCATCGTGGACCCGGGCACCCCGCGGGCGGCATCGGTGGCCAGCTTGCACGCAGGCATCCCGAGGTTGAGGAAGAAGTGCTCGTTGGCGCCCGCGAAGCGCACCGCCTCGGCGACGTCGGCGGCCGGGGCGTCGACGGTGATCAGCGATGGCAGGAGGTCGCGCAGGGCCATCAGCGACCCGGCCCGGTTGCGGTTGTGGCCCTCGTCGCCCATCTGCAGCATCTGGGCGATGATCGCCTTGACGTCCAGGGGTCCGTGCGCCCTCACGGCCTGCTGCAGCAGCGGGCCCAGAACCCGCGACATCCAGTGCAGGCGGACGATGACCTCCGGGCCGTACGCGCCGTAGCGCAGCACCTTTCCCAGGCCCTCGTTCAGCGAGCAGTACGCGGTGCCGCCATGCACGGGGTCCCTCAGCTCGAACATCCACATCGAGGGCGAGACGACGCCGGCCATCGGCCCGACGGTGTCGTGGTGGTGGCACGGGTCCAGGGTGATGCCGTCGCCAGCGGCGAGCGAGGCCTCTGCCTGCTCGGGGGTCCCGGCCAGGCCCTCGTAGAGCATTGCCCCGATCAGGGCTCCTCGCATCGGACCCGACGCCTGCTCCCAGGCCATCGGCGGCCCGGCGTGCAGGAACGTCCCCATCTCCAGGTCCAGACACTGGCTCGCCGGGCGCACGTCGACCAGCTCGGCGCCCGCCGACATCAGCCTGGACACCGCCACAGCGTTCGCAGCCACGCGACGTGGGTCGCTCATCACCGTGTCCAGGTCGGCCTCGGTGCCGGGCATCGGCGGACGCCACTGCACCTCGGTGACCTGCGCCGCCTGTGCGCGAAGGGCGTCGGCGAGGAGGCCGACCCCGGCGGTGACGACCGACGGCTCGCGGCCCAGCAGCCCGCGCAGCGGCGTGGAGGCAGGTGTGGAGGAGTCGGTCATCGCAGGCTCTCTTCCTGGCTCGAGGCGTCGGTCAGCAGGGACAGCGCGTGACGGGTGGCCTGGGCGTTGGAGACGAACACTGAGGCGCCAGAAGCGTGCAGGGTGTTGGCGCAGCTGCTCAACCCCTGGGGGTCGCGCTCGACGCCGATCAGCGAGACGACGACCGGGAGCTCGCGCCCACCCGCTGCGGCTGCCCTGCGCGCAGAGGCGATGGCGGCGGCGAGCTCATCGGCAGGGTCGGGGTGCGAGCCGAACCCCAGAACCAGGTCGAGCAGCAGCACGCCACAGGTCGGGTCGTCGCCCTCGACGGCAATGCGTTCGAGCCGCAGCGACGGGTCGATCATTGGGTGCGGCCGACCCCGGGTCAGTGCGTCGTCGCCGAAGTCGATGACCAGGTGGGACGTGCTGAGCAGGTCAGGTCCCAGTGAGAGCTCGGGCGAGAGCGGGATGTTGGACAT
>JANOHS010000132.1:0-2423 GCA_031406655.1 Micrococcales bacterium | reverse complement strand
CGGCGAGGGCGCCCACGGCCTGACCGACCTGCGCGCCGAACATGGATCCGCTCATCCGCGCCAGCATCGGCTCCATCTGGCCCATGACTGCGGCGGGATCCATGCCTTCTGGCAGGCCTGGCATCCCCGGCTGATCCACGTCATCGGGACGGTCGAGCTGCCCCATCTGGGCGCGCATGGCGGCCACCACCGCTGTGCTCACGCCGGCCGCAACCGGCTCCACGAGCTGGCGCCACATCGGCATCGTCTGCTCGACCCACTCGGCACGGCTCCAGGCATGGGCCGCGCCACCCGGTGCCGACAGGTCAGTCACGGCGTCAAGCCATAACCCCGCGACCTGCACTGCCTGTTCGATCTCGCGGCGGGCGGTGTCCCCCACGGACGAGTCGCCTTGTGCGGCCACGGACTTGCGAGCCACATCGGTGGCGAGCTCAAGGTTGAACGGCTCAGCGGCGCGGCCGGAGAACAGGGCCTTGAGCTGGGCTCCGATCACCCCCATGGTGGCGGGGTCGCTCCTGTCGATGCCCAGGGCACCGAGCGCCTCGGTCACAGCAGGGTTGTCGGCGTCGCCGAGCAGGGAGGCGAGCAGGGCCGCAAAGTCGGGCTCGTCGGGGTTGGCCGGCTGCTGAGGATGATCGGACACGCGCGCTCCTTGGCGTCCTGAGAGGATGCTCTTCATAGGTAAACATGCGGAGGTCGCAGTGAGTTCCCCTCAGGGCAGGGTACGTTCCAGGCGCAAGGCGATCACCGTCGCCGTCACCGGCGCCGCCTCGCCGGTGGGCGACCACATCGTTCGTGCGCTGCTGGCGCGTGCCGCTGAGGGTGGTGCCATCGGCACCGTGGTCGGGCTCGATACCCAGCGGGGCGGCGCTGAGGGTGCTCACTGGCGCCTCGTCGACCTCGGTTCTCCCGATCTGGCTACCTCGCTGCGTGGCGTCCAGGCCTTGATCCACGTGGCGGCCAGCACCGACCTCGCGGCTGACCTCCGAGAGAGCCAACGGACCAGGCGTGAGCTGGCGATCCGCCAGATCCAGACAGTGGTGACCTCTGCCGCAGCCGCAGGGGTCGCGCGCCTGGTGGTGGTCACAAGCGCCATGACGTATGGCGCGTCGCCGGCCAACGCTGTGCCGCTGCCCGAAGACGCCCCACTCGCGGCAGACCCTGACGAAGGGCAGGTCGGTGACCTGCTGGCGGTCGAGCAGATCCTGCGGGCTGCCGCTGAGGTCCATCCAGGACTTGCTGTCACGGTGGTGCGTCCGGCCGCACTGGTCGGTCCGGACATCGACACCGTGATCACCAGGCACTTCGAGGCACCTCGCCTGTTGACCGTCAAGGGCGGCTGCCCGGCGTGGCAGTTCTGCCACGTGGAGGACCTGGCGACCGCCCTGGTCGCCACCGTCGAACGTGGTCTTGGGCCCGTGGTCACGGTGGCGTCGGAGGGCTCGATGACCCAGGCGGAGGTCGAGACCGTTACCGGGATGCGCCGGGTCGAGCTGAGCGAGAGCGTGGCTCTGGGAACGGCGCAGAGGCTGCACCGCGTGGGCATATTGCCTACTCCTGCAACGGATCTCGCTTACGCTGTCTACCCTTGGGTAGTCTCATCGGCGACGCTGACCGGGGCAGGCTGGCACCCGGCATACGACAATGTGACCTGCTTGGGTGTGCTGATCGAGGGCATCAGGGGGCATCATGCTGTGGCAGCCCGTCGGGTCGACCGCAAGGACGCTGCGCTCGGCGCAGCCAGCGCAGCGGTCGCACTGGTCGGCACGGCCGCGATCATGAGACGACGACGTCGTAAGGGAGGTGGAGCATGAGCGTGACCGGTGGCGACCATGACGCTGAACCCGCGGCAGAGGTGGTGCTTGTCGACATCCGTGAGAGCCCGCTGTCGGTCGATGAGGTCATCGGGGCTGTGCAGCATCCTCGTGCAGGCGGTATCG
The DNA here is from genome assembly GCA_031406655.1 of Micrococcales bacterium. Lineage (GTDB taxonomy): Bacteria > Actinomycetota > Actinomycetes > Actinomycetales > Dermatophilaceae > UBA4719. The sequence continues at coordinate 483 of JANOHS010000132.1, read as the reverse complement.
CCACGTTCATCGGTGTCGTGCGCGAGCGTGACCGGGGCCATGGCGTCGAGGTGCTGGACTACACCTCGCACCCGACCGCGCCGCAGGTGCTGCGCGAGCTCGCCGAGCGGGTGGCAGCGGGCGCGGAGGTCATCCGCGTCGCCGCCGTGCACCGGGTGGGTCACCTCGAGATCGGGGACGTTGCGGTCGTCGTGGCAGTCAGCGCGGTGCACCGCGGCCCGGCTCTCGAGGTATGCCGTGAGCTGATCGACGCTCTCAAGGCGACAGTGCCCATCTGGAAGCACCAGACCTTTGATGACGGAAGTGACGAGTGGGTCGGCACCCCGTGATCGACACCGAAGGCCATACGAGCGCGCTCGCCGAGCAACCGGGCACCGGTCTGAGCCGGCGGTCGGCCGGCTGGCTGGTCGTCGTGTTCGTCGGGATCGTGGTCTCCGCGCTGATGGGACTGGTCCACGTCCCCTACGCCATCCTGAGCCCCGG
>JANOHS010000121.1:0-5823 GCA_031406655.1 Micrococcales bacterium | reverse complement strand
AAGGTCAACGCGGTATCGATGCGGGCCATCAACGACCACAGTGCCGCTGACGTGCTCCAGTGGTGCCTCGACCGTGACTACCAGCTGCGGTTCATCGAGCAGATGCCGCTCGACGCCCAACATGAGTGGCAACGAGACCAGATGGTCACTGCTGCCGAGATCCGTGCGCAGCTGTCCGCCCGGTTCACGCTGACTGCGCTGCCGGACGAGGCCAGGGGTAGCGCGCCCGCCGAGCTCTTCCTGGTGGACGGCGGACCGTCGACAGTCGGGATCATCGCCAGCGTGTCGGCCCCGTTCTGCGCGGCGTGCGACCGGGTTCGGCTGACGGCGGACGGACAGGTCCGCAACTGCCTGTTCGCAAAGGCGGAGGTGGACCTGCGTGGCCCGTTGCGCATGGGTGCCAGCGATGCTGAGCTAACGGGCCTGATCCAGGGCGAGATGTGGCGCAAGGCGCGTGGCCACGGCATCGGTGACCCGGGCTTCGTCCAGCCGGAGCGGCCGATGTCGGCCATCGGCGGGTGAACCGCAGCTAGCGCCCGGCGCCGGTGCGGAAGGTCAGCCAGGCCCTTGGGTGCCCTGCGAGTCGGTGAGCTGCGACACCGGGACGGTGTCCTTGAGGAAGCCCCGGACCGAGAGGAAGTACGACAGTGAGACCCGGTGTTCCTCGCAGGCCAGCCAGGTCTTGAGCCGGTCAGGCGAGTGCAGCTTCGGGTTGTTCCACATCAGGCCGTATTCCGCGTCCGCGCGGCAGCCCTTGCCACTGCAGAGCCTGCGGAGCTTGGGTTGGGAGCTGTCCGCAGTCATCTGGGTGGGTCCTCATCGGTGCGATCGGTTGGCGGCTGTGGTGCGCTCTGGTCGGTCACTGGTCCGAGCGTGGTGCTCCGTCGGGACCGGGTGGCGTTGGCCATCACGACGGCGACATACGGGAGAAGCACTGCTGCAACGACGAGGGTCCAGCCGATCAGCGTCCAGTGGAGGCCTGCGAGCGCCACGACCGCGAGGATGAAACAGACGGTGCGGATCCCCATGGAGACCAGATATCGGCGCATCCGCTCGTCCTGGTCGTCCTGCAGCGATGTGGGCAAGGCGGTAACGGCGAACACCTGCTCGGAGGGACGGGAGGCGCGCTTTCTCACCCCTTCACGATATGCCCGGGGGCGCATGCGGCGTACCCACGGGTAGTCGGCTAGCGTCCCATGTGCCCCCGCCACCAAGGCAGTGCGCCTACGAGGTGTGTCCGCTGATCGAACAAGTGACCAGACCGCGACCTGATGGAGGAAACGATGGCCGACCCGCGCAACGTGCTGATCACCGGAGGAAACAGAGGCATCGGACTCTCGATCGCCCGGGCGTTCGTGCAAGCCGGCGACAACGTCCTGATCACCCACCGCTCGGGTCAGCCGCCGCAGGGGCTGAAGGGCGTGATCTGCGACGTGACCGACAGCGGGTCGGTGGATGCCGCGTTCGCGACCGCCGAGGAGGTGCTCGGGGGGCCGGTCGAGGTGCTCATCGCCAACGCCGGCATCACCCGCGACGGACTGCTGATGCGGATGAGCGATGAGGACTTCGACTCGGTGGTCGACACCAACCTCGCCGGCGCCTTCCGCTGCGCCCGGCGCGCCAGCAAAGGGATGATCAAGCTCCGAAGGGGACGGATCGTCTTCATCTCCAGCGTGGTTGGGCTCTACGGCTCGGCCGGGCAGACGAACTACTCGGCCAGCAAGTCGGCGCTGATCGGGTTGGCACGCTCCATCTCACGCGAGCTGGGTGGGCGGGGGATCACGGCCAACGTCGTTGCCCCTGGCTTCGTCGAGACCGACATGACGGCTGAGCTGCCTGAAGATCGCCGGAAGGCCTATCTCGCGGGCATTCCGGCTGGCCGGTTCGCCTCCCCCGAGGAGGTTGCCGCAGCCGTTAGATTCATCGCGTCGGAGGACGCGGCATACATCACTGGCGCCGTCATCCCGGTTGACGGCGGCCTTGGCATGGGTCACTGAACAGGAACCCCGGAAGGACCTTCGCATGTTGTTGCAAGGCAAGAAGCTGCTGATCACTGGCGTCCTCATGGACTCCTCGATCGCCTTTCACGTGGCCAAGCTGGCCCAGGAGGAGGGCGCCGAGGTTGTGCTGACCTCGTTCGGTCGCGCCATGAAGATCACCCAGGCCATCGCCAAGCGGCTGCCGTCGACGCCCCCCGTGATCGAGCTGGACGTGACCAACCAGGACCACCTCGACTCGTTGGCCGAACGGCTCGGTGAGCACGTGGATCACCTCGATGGCGTGCTGCACTCGATCGGCTTCGCCCCGCGTGGTGCCTTCAACTTCCTCGAAGCCTCGTGGGAGGACGTGGGGACGGCGCTGCACGCATCGGCATACTCGCTGAAAGCCCTTGCGGTTGCGGCACTTCCGGTGATGTCGCCCCGCAGCAGCATCGTCGGGCTCACGTTTGACGCGACGTTGGCCTGGCCGGTGTATGACTGGATGGGCGTGGCCAAGGCGGCGTTCGAGTCCACGAGCCGGTACTGCGCGCGGGACCTGGGCCCGAAGGGTGTGCGTGTCAACCTCGTCGCGGCCGGACCCATCCGCACGACCGCCGCCAAGTCCGTTCCCGGTTTCGAGCGGTTCGAAGAGTCCTGGGCCACGAAAGCCCCGCTGGGATGGGATGTGGATGACGCGGTCCCAGCAGCCAAGGCCTGTGTGGCGCTGCTCTCCGACTGGTTCCCTGCGACCACGGCCGAGATCGTCCATGTCGACGGCGGATTCCACGCGATGGGCTAAGCGCCCGGGTGCGCGGGACCGTCTAGAGTCCGGGGCATGAACGCCGAGCGCCGGGGCGAGGCATGAGCACGGCCGCTCCCGTGACCGTCACCGAGGTCCGGGTCCTGGAGGGGCCCAACCTGTACTTCTCCCGCCCCGCCATCAAGATCATCGCCGACTGTCCTGGCTACCTCGGCGCTGACGAGAAGACGCTGCAGGCGATCGCCAGGCGTCTGGGGATGCGCGGCGTCCGTCCGGGAGCACCAGACTCCGAGCAGCGCCAGCAGGCGGTCATGAGGCTGGTGGCGCAGGTGGTGCGCCGGATTGCGGTTGAGTCGGGCCGCACCACGTTGGGCGTCCGCGTTCGCGCGGGCGGGTCGCGCGATCAGGTGGTCGTGGCGTTCCCGTGGCGCTGGCGCGGGCGCGGCCTGGCCCTCGGGGAGTCGCTGGGCCCTGCGCTGGGCGGGCTGCTGGACCCGGACGCGGCCGTGCATGAGGGCGCCCTCACTGCCGCGGTCGCCGCGGTTACCCACGCGGGACAGGGCGCGAAGTCTGCCGTCATCAGGCCGAGGATCCCGGTCGCGTCGATCACTGGGACCAACGGCAAGACCACGACGACCCGCCTGCTCGGGCACATCGGTATGACGGCTGGGCTGGTCACCGCGTGGAGCTCCACCGACGGGGTGGTCGCCCGGGGCGAGATGGTCGAGCCGGGCGACTACTCGGGTCCGGCCGGTAGTCGCCTGGTCCTCGGCACCCCAGGTGTCCAGCTCGGCATTCTCGAGACGGCTCGCGGAGGCCTGCTGCTGAAGGGCATGGGCATCTCGGTCAACGACGTCAGCGTGGTCACCAACGTCTCGGCCGACCACCTCGGGCTCCAGGGCATCGACACTGTCGACCAGCTCGCCGAGGTCAAGGCGATCGTCACCAAGATCACCAAGCCGACCGGATGGGTGGTCCTGAACGGCGACGACCCCCGCGTGTGGGCCATGCGCGCCGGCAGCAAGGCCAGGCCGTGGGTGTTCAGCCTCGACCCGGGCTCACCCGCGCTGCGGGAGTCGCTCAACCTCGGCGGACGCGGCATCACCGTGCTCGACGGCGACCTGGTCGTGCTGCAGCCCCATGGTGACCCCGACCATCTCGTGCCGGTCGTTGACGTCCCGGTGACCTTGTCGGGTCTCTCAGAGCACAACATCGCCAACGCACTGGCTGCCACCGCGGCTGCGCTGGGCCTGGGTCTGCCCCGCGAGGCCGTGATCGAGGGGCTGCGCACGTTCGCACCCGACCCGCGGCACAACCCCGGCCGGATGAACGTGTACACGCTGCCACTGGCCGGCGGTGGTGCGGCGACGGTGATCATCGACCTGGCTCACAACGAGGCCGGCCTGGAGGCTCTGTTGCGGGTCGCGGAGGGCCTGCGACCGCCCGGGTCCACGGTCCACCTGGGGCTCGGGACCGCCGGCGATCGCACGGACGACATCCTCCAGGGGCTCGGCGAGCTGGCCGGTCGCCGTGCCGACCGTGTGTCGGTCGTGCACAAGGCCGGCTATCTGCGCGGCCGCGAGCCGGAGGATCTCGAGGCCCAGCTGCGGATCGGTCTGGCCAGGGTCGGTGTCGCCGAGATCGACTCATACCCGTCGGAGCTCGAGGCTCTGCAGGCGCTGGTCGCGTCGGCCGACCGGGGCGACGTGCTGGCGGCCATGGTTCATGCCGACCGCGTGAGGCTCGACGAGTGGCTCATGGGCAACGGGGCCACTGTCGACTCCGCCAACGACATCCGTCGCAAGGTCATCGCGGCACGTGGGGAGCACGAGGCGGAGGCCGCGATCGCCGAGCTCTGGGCCAACCCTGATGAGCAGGTTCGTGTCGTCGCGGCCCAAGCGCTGGTCGACACCGACCCGGGCGATCCGCGGCTGATCTTCGAGCTGGCCAGCGCTCATGGCGCGGCGGGCAATGACCAGCAGGCAATTGCGTTGTATGACAGGGCAATTGGCGCTGGGTTGCGCGAGCCGCACCATCGCCGCGCCTTGATCCAGAAGGCGTCGGGCTACCGCAACGTGGGGGATCTCGCCACGGCACGTCGGATCCTGGACGCGCTCTCGGCCCAGCGGCCAGACAGTGCAGCGGTCGCAGCCTTCCGGGCGCTGACGATGCTCGAGCAGGGAGAGCACAATGCTGCCGTGGCAGATTTGATCAACGTCCTGCTCTCCCACTCCGGGGACGCCGATGACGAGGCCTATCGCGAGTCTCTGCACCGGTACGCATTGGAGCTCCGCTGAGCAGCTTGGACCGCCGGTCCTCAGGCGACTTCACCTCGCGGTGCCGTTGGCCATGACTGAGAGAAAGTGGTCGCCGGGGCAGCCGAAACCTCACAGTCATCGCCAACTTCGTCGGGGGGAGAGAGAAGGTCAGTGCTCGGCTGACGTCGCCGCTTCGTCACCGGAGGCGCGTGTCGCCTCGGTACCAGATACCTCAGCGGCGTCCTGCATCTCCTGAGGGTGCATGTCGGGGTCTCCTGCGGCATCCCCGCTGTGCGCACCGGCCTGGGCCTGATGGGTGAGGTTCTCCAGCTCACCCAGGACCGTCGCGTGCTTGTCGACGCACAGGACAACGAGGTCGCCCGGGTTGGCGCGGGCCATGCAGTGGCGCACGGAGGCCAGCTCCTCCAGCACGATCTCGACCTGGCGACAGCGCGCCTTGCCCTCGGCCATCCGAGCCCGAACCCCCTCTGCAACGAGCTCTGCCGTGATCCCGGCGGCACGTCCTCGCAGCCGTTCGTCCTCGCGAACGACGATGACGTCGAAATGGTCGGCTGCGATGGCTCCCAGCTCGCGTATGTCGTCGTCGCGGCGGTCACCGGCGGCACCGATCATGCCGATGCGCGAGGCCTTGCCGAGCTCGGCCTGACCAGCCCTCTGCGCCGAGTACGACTCGACGAAGTCCCCGAGCATCCGCATGCCGGGAGGGTTGTGGCAGTAGTCGACCACGACCTCGATGTTGTTGATGTCCAGCAGGTTCATCCGTCCCGGTGACAGGTAGTAGGACGTCGTGAACGTCCGCAGGCCC
>JANOHS010000113.1:0-6718 GCA_031406655.1 Micrococcales bacterium | reverse complement strand
GCCGGTGCCACCGCGGTGGCGGCCGTCGGGCTCATGGCCAGAGCCGTGGTGGTCGTCACCTGAACAGGGGCGGGCGCCGTGACCGTAAAGGCCAGGTTGGCCGAGGTGCTCGAGGTGAAGAGCGCCGCGGTGGTCGGGGTGAAGACCGCACGGTAGGAGTAGACGCCCACCGGGATGGCCGTCAGCGCCAGGGTGGCGGAGCCGGCGGCGACCGGGCTGCTGCCCAGTGACGCCGCGCCGTTGAAGAACTGAACGGTGCCAGCGGCACCCGCGCCGGAGACGGTGGCGGTCAGCGTCTTAGCTGCCGGTGCCACCGCGGTGGCGGCCGTCGGGCTCATGGCCAGAGCCGTGGTGGTCGTCACCTGAACAGGAGCCGCGGGGGCAACGGTGATGGAGAAGACCTTGCTGCCCGTCAAGCTAACGGTTGGATCGTCCATGCCCTGGTCGGTGTAGACCGTGTAGCTGTACGTACCAGATGCTGCGGGGGCAATCATGTTCGCTGTGTAGGTCAGTGAGGCTGATGGGCCACCCCTGACAACCGGGTTGGGGGCGGGGGTGGGTGCGACAGCAACGATCCCAAACCCGGTGTTACCGCCGTTGGGGTTCGCCGTCATGGTGATCGCGACCGTGTATGCGGCGCCGGGCGCCGGGGTGGCGGTGCTCGGTGTCGCGGTAACGGTCGACACGGCTCCGGAGTCTGCGCCGTGGCAGACCGCGCAGTTTGCAGCCCTCGGGGTTGCCTGCGCGACGGGTGCCGGGTTGATGGTGGCCACCAGGACGGCGGCCGCCAGTCCCGTTGCCAGCACCGCAATCTTGGGTATGGTCCTTAGTTTCAATCGACGAGTTCTCAACGGTCCTCCAGGGATGCGTTCATGGTGGCGAATTTGTTCCTTCATTTCGAAGCCCCGGCCGAACCCCAGAACAGGCCTGTTGGGCATGATGAAGATCGCCGTCCACGTACTTGTCACGCAATCCATCGCAGGGCACACGAGTGCGTCTGGTCAGCCGTACCTTCGACAGTGAGAGCCCAGCGGCAGCGACTCGCTCACCTTCTGGCTGGCACACAAGTAGGTCAAGGGGACATCAAGGCGACTTCAAGCCATGAGCGAGTTGAACAGGTTTGTCGCCGGTCGAGAGGGGCCACAGCCTCGGACAACGGGACATTGGGGCCAGGGTTTGGGGTCATTTGAGGTATATACCTACCCGTGCCACGGTAGAGATCGGCAATTCATCGATTCCCATGTGATTTGGGACACTTCGAGCGCTGAAGAAGCCGGCGCGTCACCGTCTGTGGGTCGGGAGGCCCTGAGCGCCAAGACGGATCACTCTGCAACGCGAAAAAGGACGGCGGGACAGACCAGTTGGTCTGTCCCGCCGTACTGAAAAGCAGTCCCCACGCACCTGCCGGAGCAGGCGCGCGGGGCTCAGGTCACTTGAGGGTGACGGTGGCGCCGGCGCCCTCGAGGGCAGCCTTGGCCTTCTCCGCAGCGTCCTTGGCAACCTTCTCCAGGACCGGCTTCGGCGCGGCGTCAACGAGGTCCTTGGCCTCCTTCAGGCCGAGGCTCGTCAGGGCGCGCACCTCCTTGATGACCTGGATCTTCTTCTCGCCAGCCGCTTCGAGGATGACGTCGAACTCGTCCTGCTCCTCGACCTCGGCGGCAGCGGCAGCGCCGCCACCTGCTGCAGCAACGGCAACCGGGGCCGCTGCGGTGACACCGAAGGTGTCCTCGAACAGCGTCACGAACTCAGAGAGCTCGATGAGCGTCATTTCCTTGAAGGACTCGATGAGCGAGTCAGTGCTGAGCTTTGCCATGGTGGCAATCCCTTTCTGGTGATTCGAACAGATGCCGTGAGTGGCGTTTGGTGGTGGATGAAGCGCGACCGGGTCGCGTCAGCTTTCGTCGCCACCCGTGGCGACGTCTTGGGTGCTCTCCGTGGCGGTGACTGCGGGCGCCTCAACGGCGTCCTGCACAACCGGTGCTTCCTGGGGTGCCACGTCGGCCGGCTCGCTCGGAGCCTCCGCCGCGGCTGCAGGACCCTCGGCCTCGACCTTGGCGCGCAGGGCTTCGACCACACGGGCCATCTGCGACAAGGGAGCGGCGAAGAGGTAGACGGCGTTGGTCAGCGACGCGTTCATGGCGCCGGCCAGCTTCGACAGGAGAACCTCGCGGGACTCAAGGTCCGCGAGCTTGTTGATCTCCGCAGGAGTCAGGGCCTTGCCGTCCATGACGCCGGCCCTGATCACGAGGTGGGGGTTTGCCTTGGCGAAGTCACGCAGGCCCTTGGCCGCCTCAACCGGGTCACCGGTGATGAAGGCGATCGCGGACGGGCCCGAGAACTTGCCGTCGAAAGCCGTGACTCCGGCTGCCTTGGCTGCGATCTCGGTGAGCGTGTTCTTCACGACGGCGTAGGTGGCGTGTTCACGAATGGTGTTGCGCAGCGTGGTCAGCTGCGCCACGGTCAGGCCGCGGTAGTCCGTGAGCACGGCCGCACCCGAGCTGCGGAACTTGTCCGTCAACTCGGCGATGGCTGCTGCCTTTTCGGGCTTTGCCACTGGGCCTCCTTCCGAAATGAAACCCCGGGAGAAGGCGCCCACAAAACAGAAGAGCCCCGGCGCAGGGCGCGAGGCTCACGGCATACACAGCAGGTATGCCGGTCACGAACGATCCTGCGCTGGTTGCCCGCATGCTGCGGAACCTTCGATCAGCCTGCAGGGAGCAGGATGACAAACCGGCGGTCTTTGGTCAGGGCCCAGCCTATTGGCCGGGCGCCAGGAGTCAAAATCGACGAGGCCGCTCCGGGAGTCCGGAGCGGCCGCGCCATACGTGGGGTCAGATCGACAAGACCGCTACTGAACGGCCTCCTCCTCGACGAGGAGGTTGCGCGTGCGGTTCTGGTCCAGCGGGATTCCGGGGCCCATCGTCGTGGCCATCGTGGCCTTCTGGATGTAGCGACCCTTGGATGAAGACGGCTTCAGACGCAGGATCTCGTCCAGCGCCGCACCGTAGTTCTCCACGAGCTTGGCCTCGTCGAAGGAGGCCTTGCCGATGATGAAGTGGAGGTTGGCGTGCTTGTCGCTGCGGAACTCGATCTTGCCCCCCTTGATCTCCGTGACGGCCTTGGCCACGTCCATGGTCACGGTGCCGGTCTTGGGGTTGGGCATCAGGCCACGCGGACCCAGCACCTTGCCCAGACGGCCGACCTTGCCCATGAGGTCCGGCGTCGCCACGACGGAGTCGAAGTCGAGCCAGCCACCAGCCACCTTGGCGAGAAGGTCGTCGGAGCCGACGTAGTCGGCCCCAGCGGCCGTTGCCTGCTCTGCTCGCTCACCCGTGGCGAAGACCAGCACCCGTGCGGTCTTGCCGGTGCCATGCGGGAGGTTGACGGTGCCGCGTACCATCTGGTCGGCCTTGCGCGGGTCGATGCCCAGCCGCAGGGCAACCTCAACGGTCGCGTCGTACTTGGTGCTCGTGGTGCCCTTGGCCAGACGAACGGCCTCGAGTGGGGCGTAGAGCTTGCTGGCGTCGATCTTGTCTGCCGCGGTGCGGTATGCCTTGCTGCGCTTCACTTCTGCTCCTGTTGCTTGAGTACGGTCTTGCGGAGTTCGTGGTCGAACGGACCAGCGCTGGCCCTGCCACTTGAGCCGGCCTTTCTCAGCCGGTGGTGATGCCCATCGAGCGAGCCGTGCCGGCGATGATCTTGGCCGCCTGGTCGATGTCGTTGGCGTTGAGGTCTTCCATCTTCACCGCGGCGATGTCACGAACCTGGTCGGCGCTGAGGTGGGCCACCTTGGTCTTGTGTGGTTCACCCGAGCCCTTGGCCACGCCGGCAGCCTTCTTGATCAGCTCGGCGGCCGGAGGCGTCTTGGTGATGAAGGTGAACGAGCGGTCCTCATAGACCGTGATCTCCACGGGGATGACGTTGCCACGCTGGGACTCGGTCGCGGCGTTGTACGCCTTGACGAACTCCATGATGTTGACGCCGTGCTGACCGAGGGCGGGGCCGACGGGCGGCGCCGGCGTCGCTGCGCCGGCCTGGATCTGCAGCTTGATGAAGCCGGAGACCTTCTTCTTCTTGGGAGGCATTATCTGGTTCCTTGCTTGCTGGGGATGGTGCGGGTGGCTCGGGTACTGCTGGTGGTGCCGTGCACCCGCTCACTCAGATCTTGGCGACCTGGCTGAACGAGAGCTCGACCGGAGTTTCGCGGCCGAAGATCGAGACAAGCACCTTGAGCTTCTGGCTCTCGGGGTTGATCTCGGAGATGGTGGCGGGAAGGGTCTCGAACGGCCCCTCCATGACGGTGACGGACTCGCCCACCTCGAAGTCGACGATGTGGGTCTCGCCGGCCTTTGCTCCCCCGCCGGCACCCGAGGCATCGCCCGGGGTCTCGAAGATCGGGTTGAGCATGGTGTAGATCTCATCGTGGGAGAGGGCGACCGGCTGGTGGGTGTGGCCCACGAAGCCAGTGACCCCTGGCGTATGCCGCACGGCCCCCCAGCTCTCGTCGGTCAGCTCCATGCGGACAAGGACGTATCCCGGCATACGGACGCGGGTGACCTGCTTGCGCTGGCCACCCTTGATCTCGGTGACGGTCTCCATCGGGACCTGCACGTCGAAGATGTACGGCTCCATGTTCAGCGAGGTCACGCGGGTCTGGAGGTTGGCCTTGACCCGGTTCTCGTACCCGGCGTAGGAGTGGATGACGAACCAGTCCCCCTCCTGACTGCGCAGGACGGCGCGGAACGCGGCCTCATCCTCTACATCCTCGTCGGCGTCAGCCGTCTCGGCGACCTCGTCGGCGTCGGCCGTTCCGGCCACGGCGGCATCATTCTGTTCGGCCACGGCAACGTCAGCGTCGACTGCCTGTTCGACCACGTCAGCCTGTTCGGCCACGGCGACGCCCTGCTCGCTCTCGGCGGGCTGGTCGGCGGAGACCTCGGAGGTGAACTGCTCGGACACGCTGGTGACCTGCTTCCTGACTTCTGAGCTGACCGATCGCGGTTGGCCCACGATCGCGTTGTCGGACCGACCACGCGGCCCGCTGTGTACGTACGTACTACGTATGGGGTCCTACTTGCCTACTTGCCGAAGGCGAGCTCGATGAGCTTGATGAACACCTGGTCGAAACCCCAGACCAGGCCCATGACGATGGAGACGAAGACGATGACGACGGAGGTGTACGTCACCAGCTCGTGCCGGGTGGGACGGACGACCTTGCGGAGCTCGTCCAGGATCTGGCTGATGAACAAGGCGATGGACCCGAAGAACCGGCCCGCCGGGTTGCCCCGACGTGGGGGCTCACGGCGTGCGCGACCGGAGCCAGCGGCGTCTGCTGTGCTCGTCTCGGTCACAGGTCCTCATCTCTTCGTTCATCGGAATCGAACAACGCAGGGCAGGAGGGACTCGAACCCCCAACCGCCGGTTTTGGAGACCGGAGCTCTACCAATTGAGCCACTGCCCTTTGTGCGGTTGTACAGACTGCACAGTTCCTGGCCTGCACATGTGGAGCACGGGAGGCTTCGGGGCATGCCTGAGCATGGTTGCCGTCAACCACCCAGTGGGTGAGCATACGCGAGGTCGGCGGCCCAATGCGAACTCGGCTCCGGCCGTGGGTGACCGGTCTGTGGACGGCACCACACGACATACCAAGGTCTGCCAAAATTGTCCCGTGACTGAGCCCAGAGCCCGTACCCGTGTCTCCCGCCGCATCGGCTCGATCGCCGAGTCCGCGACGCTCGCCGTCGATGCCAAGGCCAAGGCGCTCAAGGCCGAAGGCCGTCCGGTGATCGGTTTCGGGGCCGGCGAACCTGACTTCGCGACCCCGGACTACATCGTCGCAGCGGCGGTCGCGGCCGCCCAGGACCCGGCGAACCACCACTACACGCCGGCAGCAGGGCTACCCGACCTCAGGAAGGCGATCGTCGAAAAGACGTTCCGCGACGGCGGTTACCAGGTGACGCCCGAACAGGTGCTGGTGACCAACGGCGCCAAGCAGGCCGTGTACAACACCTTCGCAGCGCTTCTTGACCCGGGCGACGAGGTGCTGCTCCCGGCGCCGTACTGGACGACCTATCCCGAGGCCATCACGCTTGCCGGCGGAACGGCGGTCGAGGTCTTCGCGGACGAGACCCAGGACTACCTGGCGAGCGTCGAGCAGCTCGAGGCCGCGCGAACCGACCGGACCAAGGCGCTGATGTTCTGCTCGCCGTCCAACCCCACCGGGGCGGTCTACTCCCCCGAACAGATCCGCGCGATCGGCCGCTGGGCGGTGGCCAACGGGATCTGGGTGGTCACCGACGAGATCTACGAGCACCTCACGTATGACGGAGCCCGTTCCGTCTCGATGCCCGTCGAGGTGCCCGAGCTGGCGGACACGTGCGTGGTGATCAACGGCGTCGCCAAGTCCTACGCGATGACGGGATGGCGGGTGGGCTGGATGATCGGCCCACGCGACATCATCAAGGCGGCCACGAATTTGCAGTCGCACTCGACCTCGAACGTGGCCAACGTCTCCCAGCGGGCGGCCATAGCGGCGCTCAACGGGTCACTGGGCGCCGTGGAGGAGATGAAGGTTGCCTTCGACCGTCGCCGACGCATGATGGTGGGGATGCTCAACGACATCGAGGGAGTCACGTGCCCGGTGCCCACCGGTGCGTTCTATGCCTATCCGTCGGTCAAGGGCGTCCTCGGCAAGACCATCCGCGGCCGGGTCTGCACC
>JANOHS010000098.1:0-1893 GCA_031406655.1 Micrococcales bacterium | reverse complement strand
GGACTCGGTCGTGGCACAGGCTCTCCGGGCGTTCGGCGAGCTCGAGCCCCGTGACGTCGCCCTCCTCCTTGCCCGCGCCAAGTGCGAGGCCGTGACAGGTCGCCTCGCCGGCGACTCCTGCCCCGAGGACGCGCCCGTCGGCGCACTGGTCCTTGGCTGCGACTCGGTGCTGGAGCTGGACGGGGCGCTCCACGGCAAGCCCGCCGACGAGGCGGAGGCGACCGCCAGATGGAAGTCGATGCGCGGGCGATCCGCTGTGCTGCACACCGGCCACTGGCTGATCGACGACCGCGACGAGGGTGACGGGGGCACTGCCGCCACCATCGGCTCGGTGGCATCGACGACGGTGCATTTCGCACGGGTCACCGACGAGGAGATCGCCGCCTATCTGGCCACCGGTGAGCCCCTGCAGGTCGCCGGGGCGTTCACCATCGACGGACTCGGCGGCCCGTTCATCTCAGGCATCGAGGGCGACCACCACAACGTCGTCGGCATCAGCCTCCCGTTGCTGCGCGAGATGCTCGCCGAGGTCGACCTCGGCTGGTTCGACCTGACCCAGCCAGGAATGCCGCCGACCTGACTCGGCGTGGCCCTGCTCAGGTGGTCTTGCGGGCGGGTGTTGCGGGGCCCCCGCTGTCCACCGGCTGGCTGGAGTCAGCCCGCTCCACCCCCAGAGCGGAAGGCCACCCAGGCGTCGCTCATCCGCTCGGCCTGCCCGGCGGTGAACATGTTCATGCAGGAGTCCTGCGAGTAGTCCATGAAGTTGTGGATCGGGTCGAGGCCCGGAGCCGTGCACGTGTCGGCGCCCGTCGGGCAGTCGAACTGCGGCATCGCCTCGCGCGGGGTGTCCGCCACCCAGTCGCCGGAGGCCGCGCATCCGTGGGCGAAGGTGTGCTCGAGCATCAGCCAGTGGCCGACCTCATGGGTGAGGGTGTCGCCCAGCGCGTACTTGCCCGCGGTGCCGCCGGGCATCGACTCGTCAAGCATCACGACGCCGTCGATGAAGTCGCGGCCGTTGTTGTAGCCCTTGGGGAAGTACGCCCAGCCGAGGAGCCCGCCGCCGATGTTGGCCGCGTAGACATTGAGGGTGCGCGCGTCGCCGGTGTAGAGCGCCTGCTTCATGTCCCGCTCGTTCTTGCCGGGCACGACGGTGTACCAGGCGGGGTTGGCCGTGTAGGTCGTCTTGGCCAGGTCGAAGCGGAAGGGCGTGTCGGCTGCGTCCGCGGCGGTGGCGCCCGAGAAGGAGTCGTTGAGCACTTGCATCTGGTTGGCGATCAGGGTGTCCCAGCGCCTCTGCTCGGCTCTGGTCAGGGTGTGGTCGGAGACCAGGTGGAAGACCGTCGGGATCGTGACGGCGCCATTCGTCACGCGCGGCGAGTCCTGGAGGGCACCGTAGGCATTGGCCTCGTTCTTCGAGTACAGCGCGGGCTCGTTGACCTGGCTTCCCTTGACGACGCGGGCGGCGCTGGAGAACTGGCTGCCGGGACCGCATTCGGCGGCTCCCGGGGAGGGAGCGCCGGCGCTGACCGCGCTTGGGGCGCTGCCGGCGGCCACGAGGGCGGCTGCGGTTGCGGCAAGGATGGCCAGCCGGAGCGATGTCGTCTTGCGCATGCGTTTCCCAACCTTTCATGGGGACGGCCAGGGTGGGCCCTGAGCGGAACCTACCCTCAGGATCGCCCACGCAGAAGACTCGCGGCGCAAGTATTTCCCGCCCCGGTATCACCAGCGGCAGGGAACGCAAAAGTGCCCTAACCGACTTAGGTCGGTTAGGGCACTTTTACAATGTATGTCCGGCGGCGTCCTACTCTCCCACACCGTCACCAGTGCAGTACCATCGGCGCTGAAGGGCTTAGCTTCCGGGTTCGGAATGGGACCGGGCGTTTCCCCTTCGCT
>JANOHS010000088.1:0-2025 GCA_031406655.1 Micrococcales bacterium | reverse complement strand
TTCTGGGACGTGCACTCGGGTTCGGCACGTACAAGCTGAAGTACGGCCATCGAGGCATCAACCAGCCGGTCCTGGACCGGCGCACCGGCAAGGTCGAGGTCACCGCGCAGAACCACGGGTTCGCCGTGGACGCGCCGTTGGAGGGTGAGACCGACACGGCATACGGACGGGTGCGGGTCTCCCACATCGGGCTCAACGACAATGTCGTCGAGGGGCTGGAATGCCTTGACATCCCGGCCTTCTCGGTCCAGTACCACCCCGAGGCCGCTGCGGGTCCGCACGACTCGGAGTACCTCTTCGACCGTTTCATCGAGCTCATGTCCGCGAGAGGCCGCGCCTGATGCCCCGCCGTACCGACATCAACAGCGTCCTGGTGATCGGGTCCGGCCCGATCGTCATCGGCCAGGCCTGCGAGTTCGACTACTCGGGCACCCAGGCCTGCCGGGTCCTGCGCGAGGAGGGCCTGCGGGTCATCCTGGTCAACTCCAACCCCGCCACGATCATGACCGACCCGGAGTTCGCCGACGCGACCTATGTCGAGCCGATCACGCCGGAGGTCATCGAGGCGATCATCGCCAAGGAACGTCCCGACGCGGTCCTCGCGACCCTCGGCGGCCAGACCGCGCTCAATGCGGCGATCGCCCTGCACGAGCGAGGCACCCTGGAGAAGTACAGCTGTCCACTGATCGGTGCCAGCGTGGAGGCCATCCAGCTCGGTGAGGACCGCCAGCTGTTCAAGGGCGTTGTCCAGCGTTGTGGTGGTGAGACGGCGCGCAGCCGTATCGCGCACACGATGGACGAATGTCTAGACGCCGCAGAGGAGCTCGGCTATCCCGTGGTCGTGCGCCCGTCGTTCACCATGGGCGGTCTGGGCTCGGGTTTCGCCCACGACGAGGCGGACCTGCGTCGCATGGCCGGTTCAGGTCTGCATGACTCGCCGACCACCGAGGTGCTCCTCGAGGAGTCCATCGCCGGGTGGAAGGAGTACGAGCTCGAGGTGATGCGTGACCGCGCGGACAACGTGGTGGTCGTCTGCTCGATCGAGAACCTCGACCCGATGGGTGTCCACACCGGCGACTCCATCACGGTGGCGCCCGCGCTGACCCTGACCGACCGCGAGTACCAGCGGTTGCGTGACCTCGGCATCGCCATCATCCGCGAGGTCGGGGTCGACACCGGCGGCTGCAACATCCAGTTCGCGGTCAACCCGCGCGACGGCCGCGTCATCGTCATCGAGATGAACCCGCGCGTCTCGCGTTCGTCGGCGCTGGCCTCCAAGGCAACCGGGTTCCCGATAGCCAAGATCGCCGCGAAGCTGGCCATCGGCTACACCCTGGACGAGATCCCCAACGACATCACCAAGGTCACCCCGTCCAGCTTCGAGCCCGCCCTGGACTACATCGTGGTCAAGGTGCCGCGGTTCGCCTTCGAGAAGTTCCCGGCCGCGGACCCCACGCTGACCACGACCATGAAGAGTGTCGGCGAGGCGATGGCCATCGGCCGCAGCTTCACCGAGGCGCTCCAGAAGGCACTCCGCTCGCTGGAGCGCTCCGGCTCGAGCTTCCACTGGCGCCGGGACGAGGCGCCTTCCAGGGAACAGGCACGCGCGCTGCTGGAGCAGGCCCGGACGCCGACCGAGGGCCGAATCGTGTTGGTGCAGCAAGCTCTTCGCGGTGGGCTGTCAGTCGAGGCTGCCCACGAAGCCACCGGCATCGACCCGTGGTTCCTGGACCAGATCGAGCTCATCAACCAGGTCGCCGAACACGTGGCAGCCAGTCCGCAGCTCACGCCCGAGGTGCTGCTGCTGGCCAAGCGCCACGGCTTCTCCGATGCCCAGATCTCCGATCTCTCCGGGATGCCGGAGGAGGTCGTCCGGGGTGTGCGTCACGCCCTCGGTGTTCGCCCCGTGTACAAGACCGTCGACACGTGCGCGGCGGAGTTCGCGGCGCTGACGCCGTATCACTACTCGACCTATGACGAGGAGACCGAGGTCGCACCCCGGACGCGTCCGGCTGTCATCATCCT
>JANOHS010000082.1:0-2127 GCA_031406655.1 Micrococcales bacterium | reverse complement strand
CCGAGGACGGTGATCAGCACGACCTTGCCGGACGTGGTCCAGTTGAGCTCCTGCAGCGAGGCGAACCCGTGGCTCATGGCGAACACCCCACCGGCCAGTCCGGCCAGACCCGCCGAGAGGACGAAGATCAAGATCTTGTAGCGCTCGACGTCGTATCCGAGCGCCCGTGCGCGGGCCGGGTTGTCGCGGATGGCGACCAGGACGCGCCCGAACGGGGAGTGGACGATCCGCCAGGCGGCCCAGGTGCCGAGCAGGATCAGCCCGATCGCGGCGTAGTAGAAGTAGAACGAGTCGGTCTCGACGGACTCGACGCCGAAGAAGCTCTTCGGAATGGCCTGGAGCCCGTTCTCGCCCCCTGTCAGACCGCTGAGCTGGTTGGCGATGAAGTAGATCATCTGGGCGAATGCCAGGGTCACCATGGCGAAGTAGATCCCCGTCCGGCGCACCGACAGGTAGCCGATCGGGACGGCGATCACCATGGCGAACAGCATGCCGGCGAAGATCGCGACCGGGAACGGAAGACCCCAGTGGATCGCGATCAGACCCGTGACGTAGGCCGACGACCCCCAGAACGCGGCATGGCCGAACGAGAGCAGGCCGGTGTATCCCAGGAGCAGGTCGACCGAGATCGCGAACAACGCCCAGGCCGCGATGTCCATCGCCACCGGCGGGTAGATGAACCACGGCAGGGCGAGGGCAGCCACCAGGCCGACCGCCAGCATGACCCACCGCAGCGGCCCGCGGGCACCGGCGCCGGGCGGCGGCGCCGCGGCGGAGACCTCGGAGGTGTCCGGCGTGCTCGTCGTTCCCTTCACGGAGTGGGTCATGCGGTCTCCTCCCTACCAAAGAGCCCGGCCGGCCGGAAGAGGACGACCGCGGCCATCAGCACGAAGATGACGACCTGCGCGAAGGTCGGCGCGTAGGCCTGGCCGTACGCCTCCACCAGACCCACGAGGAAGCCGGCGACGACCGCGCCGAGGATCGAGCCGAGGCCGCCGATCACGACGACGGCGAAAAGGATGATGACGAAGTTGCTGCCCATGTCAGCGGTGATCGCGCGAAACGGCGCCGCCATGACCCCCGCGAGCCCGGCGAGGGCGATGCCGAAACCGAACACCGGGGTGACCCAACGGTTCACGTTGATGCCCAGGGCGCGGGAGCGCTCGGCATCCTCGGTGGACGCGCGCACGATCATGCCCACCCGGGTCTTGGTGAGCAGGAGCCAGACCAGGCCGCAGATGAGAAAGGAGAAGAGGCACGCGAACACCTGGTAGGTCGAGAGGCCGATGCCCGCGACCACCAGCTGGCCGTCGAGCCCCGCCGGCCTCTCGTACGGGAGCCCTGACACGCCATACCGGCGCTTGACCAGGTCGACCAGGATCAGCGAGAGGCCGAAGGTGAGCAGGAAGTTGTACAGCGGGTCCAGTCGAAGCAGCCACCTCACGAGCAGTCGCTCCATGAGCACCCCGAAGAGGAACAGCAGGATCGGGACGACCACGAGCGCAACCCAGAAGTGCACACCCAGCACGTCCAGTAGCACCGCCGCCGCGACCGAGCCGAGCATGTAGACGGCACCGTGGGAGAAGTTGACCACACCCAGAACACCGAAGATGACGGCAAGACCCAGGGCGGCCAGGGCATAGAAGCCTCCGGCCGCGAGCCCTTGGAGGGTGTACTGGACGAACGCGCTCATGGTGCTCCTGGAAGTCGGAGGGGCTCCGGGGCCCGGTCGCTGGACGCGGGCCCCGGAGACCTGGTCACATCGTGCAGTCGGCCGAGACCGGACCGAATGCCTTGTCCGCCGGGATGGTGGACAGGATGCTCTCGTAGTCCCATTCCTCCTTGACCTCGGCCTTTGTCTTGACCTTGGCCAGGTAGGCGTCGTGCAGGACGCGGTGGTCTGCCGCCCGGACCGAGCCGTTGCGCAGGAACACGTCGTTGAGCTTCTTGCCCTCGAGCTCCTTGACCACGGCGTCTGAGCCGTCAGTGCCAGCACGCTGAACGGCCTCGAGGTACTGCAGCGCCGCGGAGTAGTTGCCCGCGTGGGCGAAGGACGGGCGCGTGCTGGTCTTGGCCGTGAACTTGTCGGCCCACGCCTTGTTCTCGGCGTCGAAGTTCCAGTACCAC
>JANOHS010000049.1:0-4816 GCA_031406655.1 Micrococcales bacterium | reverse complement strand
GAGCAGCCCCGACGAGCGCGACTCGTTCTTCGACCCTGCTGCCGACAAGGTCTATCGCCACCCCACGTTCTATGAAGTTCCCGAGGATGTCGAATACCTTTGAGCAAGAATGGGATTGACGTCGCGGCGACAGTGACGGCGGCATACTGCCTGCAGATCGGAGACGACGCGCTGGTCTACGCACAACGGCTGGGCGAGTGGATCAGCCGCGCTCCGCAGATCGAGGAGGACATGGCGCTGGGCAACATCGGCCTGGACCTGCTCGGTCAGGCGCGGGTGCTGCTGACCCGGGCGGGGGAGCTCGACGGTACCGGCCGCTCCGAGGACGAGCTGGCCTACTTTCGCGACGAGCGCGAGTTCCACAACGTCCACCTCGTCGAGCAGGAGCGCGCCGGCTTCGGGTTCGAGATGGCCCGGATGCTGTGGTTCTCGGCCTATCAGCGCGAGCTGTACGCCGCGCTCGTCACCTCAGCCGACGAGGCCATCGCCGGCGTGGCAGCCAAGGCCGTCAAGGAGGTCGACTACCACCGCGACCACGCCAGCCAGTGGGTGCTGCGCCTCGGCGACGGAACCGCGGAGTCCCACGCGCGGATGCAGGAGGGGCTCGAGCGGGTGGCCCCCTACGTCGCAGAGATGTTCGAGGACGATGCCGTGAGTGTCACAGCATCGGGGGCCGGAGTGGGCGCGCTTCCGTCCTCCTTGTGGGACAGCGCTTTTGGCCACGTCTCGCGGGTGGTGGCCCAGGCCACGCTCACGCTTCCTGTCGAGTCCACCTGGCGTTCGCGGGGCGGCCGGGAGGGTATTCACTCCCGCCCGATGGGATACCTGCTCGCTGAGATGCAGCACGTTGCGCGCTCCCACCCTGGTGCCACATGGTGACCCAAGCAGGGGCACAGGCCCCGGCGACGAATGAGCCAGGGGACCTGCGGGATGCCATTGCAGCCATCCCGGACCCCGAGGTTCCGGTCATCACGATCGAGGACCTCGGCATCCTGCGCGAGGTTCTGGTCGACGAAAAGGCCCGGACGGTAACGGTGCTGATCACCCCTACCTATTCCGGATGCCCGGCGATGGACGCCATTCGTCAACACGTCGAACACGTCGCCCGGCGCCGGGGCTTCGTCGCCATCGTGCGGACCCGCCTGAGCCCGGCCTGGACCACGGACTGGATGTCCGCGGCAGGTCGCGTCAAGCTGCGCGAGTTCGGCATCGCTCCTCCCGGTCAACGGGCCGAGGTCGGTTCCCAGCCGATCGGCCTGAGCCTGAAGACCCGCCGGGTCACTTGCCCGCTCTGCGGTTCGGCTGACACGCAAGAGATCTCGCGGTTCGGCTCGACCGCGTGCAAGGCGCTGCGTCGGTGCGACCAGTGCCATGAGCCCTTTGACGAGTTCAAGACGATCTGATGACCTCTCTGATCACCAAGCCGGCGCGACATCGAGCGCGCTTCCACACGCTGACCGTCACCCACGTCGAGCGGCTCACCGACGACGCGGTCGCGATCTCGTTCGATGTTCCGGACGACCTGGCGGACGAGTACGTGTTCGAGCCCGGCCAGCACCTCACGCTGCGCGCGACAGTTGACGGCCAGGACGTCCGGCGGTCCTACTCGATCTGTCGATCGCGCCCGGAGGCGTTGCGGCGCAACGAGCTGCGGGTTGCCTCCGCTCGTGTCCCTGGTGGTCTGCTGTCCAACTGGCTCAACGACAGCGTCGTGGCCGGTGACAGCATGGAGGTGATGACCCCGCTTGGTGGGTTCACTAGCGCCACGCAACCGGACGGCATACGGCATCACGTCGCCGTTGCGGCCGGGGCGGGTGTCACCCCGATCATGTCGCTTCTCACCACCGCGCTGGCTGAGGAACCCCGTTCACGCGCGACGCTCATCTTCGGCAACCGGCGGACGACGTCGATCATGTTCCTGGAGGAGCTCGAGGACCTCAAGAACGTGTACCCCGACCGCTTCAACCTGATCAACGTCCTCTCCCGCGAGGATCAGGACGTCGAGCTGTTCAGCGGCCGGATCGACCGCGAGCGGCTGGAACGCATCCTTGAGGCCATCGTCCCGGTGTCGACCGTCGACGAGTGGTACCTGTGCGGCCCGTTCGGTCTGGTCGAGAGTGTCCGAGGGCTCCTGGCCGATCTCGGTGTCGACACCCACCACGTCCATCACGAGGTGTTCCACGTTGACGACGACGGTGTGCCGGTGACCACGATCGAGCCCGTCGTGACGACTCCTGGGGCGCCGGCTGAGGCTGTGGTCACCGTGAACCTCGACGGCCGCACGACGGTGATCCAGATGCCGTCACGGAACGAGACGATCCTGGCCGCGACGCTACGTGCCCGGCCGGATGCGCCGTTCAGCTGCACCGGCGGCGTGTGCGGCACCTGCCGGGCCCGCCTGGTCGAGGGTGAGGTCCGGATGGATCGCAACTACGCCCTCGAGCCCGAGGAGGTTGCCGCCGGCATCGTGCTGGCCTGTCAGTCGCACCCGGTCACCGCGACCGTCGCGCTCGACTACGACGCCTAACCAAACCTAGGGACGGTGCAGGTTTCTACCCGCAAACCTAGGGACAGTGCGGGTCATTTCCCCGCGAACCTAGGGACGGTGCAGGTCCTCACCCATCAAACCTGAGCAGGACACGAAGTATCGGGTTCTCGATTGGTGCCAGTTCGGGCCGATCGTCCCTAGGTTTGCGCCCTCGGGGGGCGCACCGTCCCTAGGTTTGCGGGTGAAAACCCGCACCGTCCCTAGGTTTGCGGGTGAAAACCCGCACCGTCCCTAGGTTTAGCGGGGTTGACGGCGGACGTAGGTGACGAACGCGAAACCGTCATGCCGCTCGCGAGCGCTCTCGTGCCAGTGGTCGGGCCCGAAAGCAGGGAAGTGGGCGTCTCCGTCGGGCGACTGCTCGATCTCGGTGAGCATCATCTGGTCGGCGAAAGGCATGGCCTCGCGATAGACCTGCCCACCGCCGACGACGAAGACCTCGGTCGGTCCGGCCAGTGCAAAGGCCTCGGCCAGGGAGTGCGCAACCTCGACACCTGCGACATACCAGTCCTGCTGACTGGTGATGACGATGGTGCGACGACCCGGCAGCGCGCGGCCGATGGCTTCGAAGGTCTTGCGCCCCATCACCATGGTGTGACCCATCGTGGTGGCCTTGAAATGGGCCAGATCCTCGGGCAGGTGCCACGGCATGGCCCCGTCACGGCCAATCACGAGGTTGGCTCCCACAGCGGCAAGCACAGTGATCGTCATACGGCGATCGGCGCCTTGATGCCGGGGTGCGGGTCGTAGCCCACCAGCTCGAAGTCAGATTCGACGAAGTCGTCAATCCCCTTGCGGTCAGGGTTCATTCGCAGCTGGGGAAGTGTCCGGGGCTCTCGAGTCAGCTGCAGGCGGGCCTGTTCGAGGTGGTTGACATACAGGTGCGCGTCGCCAAAGGTGTGGACGAACTCGCCGGGCTCGAGCTCGCAGACCTGGGCGACCATCATGGTCAGCAACGCGTACGAGGCGATGTTGAACGGAACGCCCAGGAAGATGTCGGCCGAGCGTTGGTACAGCTGGCAGGAAAGCCGGCCGTCGGCGACGTAGAACTGGAACATCGTGTGGCACGGCGGCAGGGCCATGGTCTCGATGTCGGCGACGTTCCAGGCGCTGACGATGTGCCGGCGGGAGTCCGGGTTGTTGCGGATGGACTCGACCACCGCGGCGATCTGGTCCACCGAACGGCCATCGGGCGTCGGCCACGAGCGCCACTGGTGCCCATAGACCGGGCCCAGCTCACCATTCTCGTCGGCCCACTCGTCCCAGATCCGCACACCGTGCTCCTGCAGCCAGCGGACATTGGTGTCGCCTCGCAGAAACCAGATGAGCTCACCGGTGACCGACTTCATGTGCAGCCGCTTGGTCGTCAGAGCCGGAAAACCCTGTGCGAGGTCGAAGCGCATCTGATGGCCGAAGACGCTGAGGGTTCCGGTCCCCGTACGGTCGCCCTTGGCGGTCCCGTTCTCCAGGACGTGGCTGAGAAGGTCCAGATACTGACGCACGATGGAAAGGTAACACTCAGGAGATTCCCGGTCAGGTCATCTGGAAGGGCAAGAACGACACCTGACCATTTTCTTCAGGCCCCACGCTCGAGGGCGATATCGTGACCCCCATGCCCATTGCACCGCTTTTTGGCCGAGTTCTCACCGCCATGGTCAGCCCGATGAACCCCGACGGGTCCCTGGATCTGGACGACGCCCAAGAGCTCGCCGCGCACCTGGTGGACATGGGCCACGACGGACTGGTCGTCAACGGCACGACCGGCGAGGCACCCACCACGACCGACGCCGAGAAGGTCGACCTCGTTCGCGTGGTCGTCGAGGCCGTCGGGGATCGCGCGCACATAGTCGCCGGAGCCGGAACCAACAACACCGCCCACTCGGTCGAGAGCGCCCGGGCCGCCGCAAAGGCCGGCGCGCAGGGGCTCCTGATCGTGACGCCGTACTACAACAAGCCGCCCCAGGAAGGGGTCCTTGCGCACTTCACCACGGTGGCGGACGCAACCGACCTGCCGGTGATCGTCTACGACATTCCAGGACGGACCGGAACACCGATCCACACAGAGACGTTGCTGCGTATGGCCGCCCACCCTCGCATCCTCGCCGTCAAGGACGCCAAGGGTGACCTGTTCGCGGCCAGCGAGGTCATGTCACAGACCGACCTGCAGTGGTACTCCGGGGACGATGCCCTCAACCTCGCGCACCTCACCCAGGGTGCTGTCGGCATCGTCAGCGTCGTCGGTCACCTGGCCGGCAGGCAGTATGCCCAGAT
>JANOHS010000043.1:0-1887 GCA_031406655.1 Micrococcales bacterium | reverse complement strand
GACAGCACCCTGATGATCTTGCGAGCCGCGATGTGGGCCCGGGTGGCGCGATCGGCGAACTCGGTCGCGGTGCGCAGCGGCATGACCAGGAACGCGGCGTAGCCGTAGAACTGGACCAGGTCGCCCGGGGTGATGGTCCCGTCGAGGGCGAACCGCGCGCCGAGCCAGGTCACCAGGACCACGAACACTCCGGGCAGCAGCACCTGCGCGGCGTCGAGGCAGGCCTGGACCCCGGCGACGTGGACACCGGTGGAACGCACCCGCTGTGACTGCTCCTGGTAACGACGCAGGAACGCCTGCTCGCCGCCGATTCCCCGGAGCACGCGCAGGCCGGCCACGGTGTCCGCGCCCAACGTCGTGAGCCGGCCCGACTGTTCCCGCTGCTCGGCCTGTCGCTTCTGCAGCGGGCGCAGGATGAGCGAGAGGGACGAGACCAGGACGGGAACGCCGATCAGGACCACGAGACCCAGGGGGTGGGATTTGCTGAGCAGGATGAAGGCCACGACGACATAGCTGACGATCGCGCCAGCGAAGCGCGCGGACACGTCATACAGGCCACCGAGGCGCATGGAGTCCGAGGCGACCGTCGCGACGACCTCCCCCGTGGGCATGCGGCGGGGCAGCGCCTCGCCGGTGTCGGCCGCCTTGTACCCGATCAGCTGCATGCAGCGGAAGGAGGCGCGCAGCCAGTTCTCGACGGCGAAGCGGTGGCGCATGGCGCCGGCCAGGGCACTGACGGCGCCGAGTGCGACCAGCACCCCGCACCAGACCATCAGTGCCCCGGTGTCGTCGGCGATGATGCCGAGGTCGATCGCCTGCCCGACGGCGGCAGGGAAGAGCGCCTGGCTGACCATCCAGATGACACCGAAGAAGACGCCGAGCGCGAGGGTGCGCCACTGACCACCGGCGACCCATCGCAGGAACCGCAGCGGGGTGCGCAGGTCGGGGGTTCCGGGATCCGGATAGGGCAGCCTTTGCATTGCGTCTCTCACGGTATGGGTGAGGACCGCTGCGAACCAAACGATTATCGCCGGGATGGCGGGTGGGGAGGGCCGACCTCGGTGAAATAGCCTGAGCCGGTGCTGCGGACCGCGATGAAGCCCCGATGGCTGGGGCTGTTCGCGTTGGTCGTCGCGGTCATGGTCAGCTTCGGGTTCCTCGGGCTCTGGCAGCTCAGCGTCGCGCGCGACAAGGGCCGCGCGGAGCAGGTCGCTGCGGCGCCGACGCTCCCGGTCGCCGACGTTGCGCAGGTCCTCACCCCACACGCTCCCTTTCCCGCCGACGGCAACGGTCGCCGGATCACCGCGACCGGCCGGTATGACGGGTCCGCGCAGGTGCTCGTGACACCCCGTCTGCTTCGGGGCGAGAGCGGATACTGGGTCGTGACACCGTTGGTCGTGCGGTCCACCGGTGCCCGGATCGCCGTCGTGCGGGGATTCGTCACGGATCCGGCGCAGGCCGCCATGCCCGACGCCGCGGGCGAGGTCACCGTGTCCGGGACCCTGACGCCGGGGGAGTCGCCGGCTGCGAGCGCGGCCCCCCTTCCCGACGGCCAGCTTGCTGCCCTGGACCTTTCCCTGCTGGTCAACCGTTGGCCTGGCGCTCTGTACAACGCGTTCGTCTTTGCCACCGCAGAAGCGCCCGACGTGACCTCGCTCGCCTCCCCGGCGGTGGAACGGGTGCCTCCGCCGGCGTTGGCAGGCGGCGGGCTGTCGTGGCGCAACGCGGCATACGCCCTGCAGTGGTGGGTGTTCGCGCTGTTCGCTGCGTACATGTGGTGGAGGATGGTCCGCGGTTGACCAGCAGCGACAGGTCCAGGGCGCCCAGCTGCTCGTCGGGCCGGGCTAGGGCGGCGGGACCAGCGTCATCAGCGGGCGACTCCCCCGG
>JANOHS010000026.1:0-15099 GCA_031406655.1 Micrococcales bacterium | reverse complement strand
CAGCTCGGCGCTGAGCGCCGCCGCCCGGCTGATCAGCTCCTGGGGGTCAGAGATGTCCGCGGGGGTGATCCGGTCCACCACATCGAGCGCGTCATACCCCAGCATCCGCTCGGCGCCCACGTTGAAGATCTGGATGACGCCGCGCTCGTCGGTGGCCATCTGCCAGAAGTACGCGCTGTTGAAGATGGCGTCCGACAAGGCACCCCGGACCTTGATCAGCGTGTGGTTGTGCTCTCCATCGATCGTCATCTAAGTGAGCGTCGTCAGCGTGCGGGTGACACCGGTTAACGGACGGGACATGTCAGACTCCATCGGCACGGGACAGGGCCGAGCGGGCCGATCCGTGTGCTCGCTGTGCTTCGGTGGTGGGCACGTCCCGACCCCTTCTGATCTGGTGCAGTCTGGGCGAACAGCGGTCCCGGCAGGTCCCTAAGTTTGATGAGGCTACCGCCCGACCATGAGTCATGGTGACTTGGGCCGGACATTCCCGAACCCTTGGTGTCAAGACGTCCTGGCATCACCGCTCTTCGATGGGTCAGCCGGCGCGGCCGTCGCGTCGGTGCTGACGCCTAGTAGGCGGCGAGCGTGGCGGCCAGGGCATGCTCGACCGGCGTTGACGTGACGCCGAGCTTGATGGCGATCTTGCTGCTGTCGACGATAAACGGCTCCTCGAACTGGTACCGCATCTCCACGAGCTCGCGCACGGTGGGGTTGAACAGGGCGATCCCGCGCAGCAGCGGCGCGGGCAGCTCTCGGAGCCTGCCTCGACGGTGGCCGGCCCGCTGGAAGACGAGATCCACCAGCTGCCTCGTGGTGCGGGTGTCGGGGTCGTTGGGCAGGTGCCAGACCTCGCCGGGGGCGTCCGGGTGTTCACCGAGCACCGCGAGCCCTTCGCCGATGTCGGGGATGTACGTGTAGGTGTGCGGCTGGTCGGGGTCGCCGAGCACGGTGGCGGTCTTCCCGGCGATGGCGGCGGGAAACACCCGGTCGCCGAGGTTGGACTGGGCGCCTCCGCGAGGGCCGAAGTAGTCCGAGGCACGGCCGATGGCCACCTGGACCCGTCCGGCCTGGTGAGCCGCGAGGAGCTCGCGGGCCATCGCTCCGCGCAGCTGTCCCTTCTTGGTATGCGCGTCGTATGCGCGACCTTCCGTAAGCGGGCGCCCGGCGGGACGGCCATACATGTAGACGTTCTCCATGCTGACCAGTCTGGCGCCGGTGGTTTCGGCGGCGGCGAGCACGCCGGCCTGCAGGGCAGGGAAGCGCTCGCTCCACTCGTGATACGGCGGGTTGAGCGTCTGGTAGAGGACGCTGGCGCCTTGGGCCACCGCGGTGGTGAAGGCGGGGTCGCTGGCGTCCCCGCCGACCACCTCGACGTCGTCGGGGACGCGGGCGTGGCCGGAGCGGTTGACGAGCCGGACGGTCTCACCGCGGCGTCGCAACGCCTCGAAGGTCGCGAGTCCGATGGCACCGGTCCCGAAGATGATGTGCCTGGGGGTGGTCATGATGTTGCCCCGATCTGTGTCTGCGCCTCGTGCGCGCGGTCGGCGGGCATGGATGGTAAGAGTTGGTGGAGCAGCAGTCCGGAGAGTACTGAGAATGTGACTGCCCCGTAGGCGCCGAAGGTGGCGAACTGTTGGTCGACGTCGATTCCACCAAGGGTGGTGGCGGTCCAGCCGAGTGCCCACAGCCCCGGAACGGCTGCGGCCCACGCCCAGCGGTACCTCGCTCGGGCAGGCAGCGCCAGGGCTTGGGCGTAGCCGAGGAAGAGGCCGGTGATGGCGCCCATCACCGCGAGGTCGCCCAGTGAGGTGCCGAAACCGACGGCCGTCGCGCCGACCGCCAGTCCGAGGCCCATGCCCACCGCGGTGGCCGGAATCCATCGGCGGGGGTCGATGCGGCCGCTGCTGACCAGGCTCTGCCCGGCGCCAAGGACCAAGCCAGTGACCACTCCGGCGACGAGTCCAGCGGCCAGAGTGTCGACCCGCCCGGCTGCGGCGGTGCCAGCAACGCCGGCGATCGGGAAGGACAGGAACCCGGCGGTCCAGATGAGCCACGGTCGAAGGAATACGGACCTGATGGAGTTCGAGAGGGTAGCGTTCGAGAGGTTCATGGTGGTCAGCTCCTTGCGCCGGAACGCGCCGGCTCGGTCGTGGTGGCCGCGACGTGGCGGGGACGGCGGAGGAGCAGGACCGCGAAGGCCAGCAGCCAGACGCTCCAGAGGACATAGCCAAAGAAGTTGGCCGTGTCGATGAGGGGAAGGTTCAACGGCGACAGCAGGCCGGCCAGGATGAGTATCGCGGAGACCGCCCCCAGCGCGGAGAACCAGCGTCCGGCGAGTCCGCGCCCCAGGGCGGCCAGGACCAGAAGCGTCCAGGCCGCTGTGAAGAGATAGCCGAGAGTTTCCCCGATGAGGTTCCCGAGGATCCGGTGCGCCGTGGCAAACGAGTCACGTGCCGCGGCGGCGATGCTCGGATCAGCGCTGACCGAGTCGGCGGCATAGCCCGGAACCAGCAATGGCCAACGCATCAGGCCGATCACCTGCACGACGGCGGCGGCGATACCCACGGGCACCGCCAGTCGCATCGCTGGTCGGTCCGAGAGCCGGCCGACACCGACGGCGATAGGGGCGAAGAGCGCGGCCGATACGGCCATCACCGTGAACCAGCCGGTCACGGCGCCCTGGGATTTCGTGAAGGCGGCCAGGATCTCGCCGACGGGTTCCTTGAGGACGTCCGGGTAGTTGAACACGGTGCCCAGCGCGGTGAATGCCACGTTGGTCAAGACGGCCGCGGTAACCAGTAGTGCTGCGGTGAGTTTGCGGTTCATGACTGCTCCTTCTCTGGTACTGCCATGTGAGTGTTCATGACGATCGAGCTGGTTTGGAGGACCCCCCGGCAGCCATCCACGAGACGAGGACGCTGTCGGGATAGTCGACGAGGTGGTCACGGGCGAGGGCGTCCACGCGGTCGCGGTCGCCGGTGAGGTGCGCGGCGGTGATGGCGACGACCTGCCGGTCGCGAGTGGTCGTTGCTGACAGCGCCGCCCGCGCGAGCAGGTCTGCCCCTGCGGGGTCGACCAGCGCGGCTGCAGCCAGGAGGATCGCCTCGTCGCTGCGCCGGGCCCGGTCGATGATGTCGGCCCTCGCGGCCGCGTCGCCGCCGATGACCTGACGAAGCAGGGTCTCGGTGTCGGTTGGTGTCATGCGAACAGGTTCGATGATCACGCTGACGCCGGGCTGACGCTGGACTGACGCTGGACTGAAACCACGGCTCGCACCTAGCCTCAGATGATGCCGCAGGCAGTCACGGAATCGGCTGGCCCGCCCTCATGACGACTACGGTGTCGCCGACCCGGACGGGCGCCCCCAGTGCACGGATGTGGGGGGCGCTGGCAGTGGCAGGCGTCGTGATCGCCTTTTCGCTCAGCTCGACGCTGGTGAAGCGTGCCGAGTCCCCCGGCGTGCTGGTGGCGTTCTGGAGGCTGGCGACGGTCAGCGTGCTCTGGAACGCCTTTCTGTGGAGCACCGGCCGGCGGGTCACGCTGCAGCACGTTCGCCAGGTCCTTGTCCCAGGTGTGTTCTTCGGTCTGAACCTCGCCACCTTCTTCGCGGGCGCGACGAACAACAGCGTGGCGAACGCTGCGCTGATCGGTTCCCTCGCACCACTTCTGATCGTGCCGATCGGCGCCAGGCTCTTCGGGGAGTACATCAACCCTGGCGCGCTGGCCTTCGCGCTGGTCGCGTTCGGCGGGACCGGCCTCGTGCTGTTCAGCGCACCGGCCGCTGGCGACGCGTCGGTGAGGGGGAACGTCTTCGGCGTGCTGGCGATGCTGCTCTGGACGGGCTACGTCGCCTCGACGCGGTACTTCCGCCGGGACATGGATGTCGCCACCTTCATGTCGACGGTCAGCCCGATCGCGGCTCTGGCGGTGCTGCCGCTGGCGATCGCCAACGGGGACATGCTCGGGATGAGCGCCACCGGCTGGACCTACACGTTGCTCCTCACGTTCCTCATCGGGGTCACCGCCCACGGGCTGCTGGTGTTTGCCCAGAGGACGATCCCGATCGGCACGATCGGAATCGCGCAGGTGGTTCAACCTGCCCTCGCCGTCGTGTGGTCGTTTCTCCTTCTGGGCGAGAGGCTCAACCGCCTGCAGATGCTCGGGATCGCCATCGGGGTGAGCGGGTTGTTCGCGTTCCTGGTCCTGAACGAGCGGGGCAGTCGCCGGCGCTTGCTCAGAGGAGCGCCCTGACCACGTGGGCGTCGGATCGATCGAGGTCAGTGATGAAATGGGAGGCGGCTTCCATCCGCCGATCGGCGCTCTCGCAGAGGTGCCGCGCCATCTCGATATCGCCCGATTGGGCTGCGATGCGGGCCAGTGCGTCGAGGGCGAAGACCTCGACGTGCGCGGCAGAGGCCGTACGCGCGGCATGGGCGTCATGCGCGTCCTGCGCGTCATGGGCGTCGCTGCCGATCCGGGCGTCGTCGAGTATCGCGACGAGACGTTCCTGGGCGCTCGGCACCCCATCGGCCGCATCCATGGCGGCCAGCAGGCACTCGCCGAGTGCGGCCTGCTCCCCACCCCCAGCGGCCCGGTGCCAACGGGTCGCCGCCTCGACTGCCGTCCGCGCTCGTTCGACGTGTCCGGACGCACGAAGGACGCGCCCCAGATGAACCCGGGTGAGTGCGGCCAGGCGCACATCACCGGTGGCTTCAGCCTTGTCCACAGCGAGTTCCAAGGTGGCCGAACCAATGCGGTAGTCACCGGCTTGGCACTGCGCTCGCCCCAGACTGGACAGCTGGTAGGCCTCCGCCTGCAGAAAGCCGAGACGCCGCGATGTTTCGGCCGCGCGACCGAGGTGGAGCACCGCGTCATCAAACCGGTGGTGGAGGCGGGCCAGTTCGCCCAACATCGCCTCGCAGCGAACGTGTAGCCACGGGTCGTCCACCGTTTCCAGCCAGTGTTGGACGCGCTCGAGGGCCTCAACGCTGCGTTCCTGGTCACCGGCAGAGATCGCGGCTCTGGCGGCGAAGAGCCAGTTCGCGGCCTGATCCCAAGGCCGGTCCAGTCCCTGGTAGAGAGAGTGCGCGCGATCGGTGAGCTCCATCGCGTGACGGAACTCGCCGTGATGCGAGATGACGTAGGCAAGGTAGTACGAGCAGCGCGCGTGGAGGTCGAGGTCGTTCACCGTGTTGGCCAGCTCGGTGGCTGCGGTGATGTGGTCGCGGGCGAGTTTGAGGTGGCCGGTGGACGCCTCTATCCACGCCGCAAGCAGGAGGGCGCTGGCGCGGTCGAGGACCAACCCGTCGTCGCCGGCCGTGTCGAGTGCGGCCACGATCCGCTGTGCACCTCTGCTGTCCCCGAGAACGACCCAACCCCAACCGAACCCGTTGACGATGCGGAGCCCGAGCAGCGGGTCGTGCGTGCCACACCATGCCAGGGCCGCGTCGACGTTGGCGCGCTCGGCACGGGCGAAGGAGAGGTGCTCCGCCTGGCGACTGCTGCGCACTCCGTCGGTGAAGGATTCGGCGGCGTCGGCGAACCATGAGGCGTGCGCGGCCAGGGCACGCTCCGACAGCCCGGCGTCGGCCATCGCCTCGAGCGCGAAGGCGCGAATGCTGTCGAGCAGCCGGTATCGAACGATCGACCCGGGCTCGTCGTCAACGATCACGAGGGAGCGGCTCGCGAGTCGGCCGACCACGTCGATCGCCGCGGTTGACGGCACGTCGAGCGCCTCAAGGACGTACTCGACCGCTGGCTGTGGTGCGCCACCAGCAAAGGTGGCGAGTGCCCACAGGCCTCGCTGGTCGTCGGGAAACAAGAGCTCGTAGCTCCACCGGATCGTTGCCTTCAGCGCCCGGCGGCGTTCCGGTCGTCGGCTGGTCGGATCGCTCAGAACCGTGAAGGGATCGTCCAGGCGCCGGATGATCTCATCGATCGACAAGGTGGTGGTTCGCGCCGCGGCGAGCTCGATCGCCAGCGGCAGACCGTCGAGCGAGCGGCACAGGTCGCGCACCCCGGCGTCGGCCTGGATGGCACCCTGGTTCCCCCGGCGGGTGCTCGCACGATGCGTAAAGAGCTCGACCGCGTCGGACAGCGCAAGGGGCTCAAGCTTGAACACGGCCTCTCCCTCGACGTCGAGCGAAATCTGGCTGGTGCACAGGATGCGCAGCCCCGGGGTTGCATCCAGGAGGCGGATGGCGAGATCGGCGACGACGTCGATCACCTGTTCACAGTTGTCAAGGATCACCAGTGCGGCGTCCCCCTTGAACCTCTCGAACAGGGCCGCCTCGCCTCCGGTGACGTTCAGCGCGGAGATCAAGGTGTCCATGACGTCATCTGCGGTCACGGCCGTATCGAGTCTGGCCAGCCATACGCCACCGGACGCCAGGTTGTCCGACGAGCGCAGAGCCCGACCGGTCGCTATCGCGAGGGCCGACTTCCCTACACCCCCCACCCCCACGATCTCGACCAGCCGCTGGCTGCCGAGCATCTCGCACAAGGTGGCCACCTCATCCCCGCGACCGACGAGCCGGGCCGCTATCGACGGCAGGTTGCCGGCCGTGACGTGACGCTCCAACGCTCCCACCGTGAGACGGGGTTCACCGAGCGCCGCGTCGTGGTTCAGGATCTGTCGCTCAAGCTGCTGCAGCTGCGGCCCGGGCTCAAGACCGAGCTCGGTGGCCAGCAGGTTCCTGACCCGCTGGTATGTCGACAGAGCATCGGCTTGGCGTCCCGCTCGGTAGAGAGCGGTGATGAGCAGCTCCCACAGCGTCTCCTGGAACGGGTATGCCGTCACGGCCACTTCCAGCTCAGCGATCACGTCGGCGACGTCTCCGAGGCGCAGGTGCGCCGAGAGGTGGGTCTCGATGAGCTTCCTGCGTGTCTCTTCGAGCCGTGCCCGGTGCGGAGTGACCCACTCGCCGCTACCGGCGGCCGGAAGCACGTCCCCGCGATACAGCTTCAGTGTCGACGCACACAGTTCGGCGGCCGCACGGTCGTCCCTGGCGTCCAGCAGACGGGAGGCCGTGGCGGCATGGTCCAGAACGGCCAGTGCATCGACCTCGGAGGGCCCCACCGCGAGCGCGTATCCGCCGTCGCTGCTGGCGACCGCTGATCGGTCGCCAAGCGCCCGGCGCAGCTTGGCGACCTTGGACTGCAGCGTGTTGCGACGAGTGCTGCCGGCATCGGCCGACCACAGGTCATCGACGAGCCGGTCCGCGGACACCAGAACACCGGCCTCGAGCGCGAGGCGCACCAGCAGCTCCGATGTCCGTCCCGCTGGGACCGGCAGGACCTGGCCGTCACTTTTGACCTCGATCGGACCAAGCACCGAGATCTGGATCACGTCGGGATATTACGCCCGAGGGGCCTCCAATGGGTGTTGTCGGCCCACGCGGCAAGTGACGCATCCCGGCCTCCAGCGGTCGCCCGGGACCGTCGAACGCGCTGCGTTGCATCTCGGTTGGGGCTTTCCCCAGGCTCGTTGGCGTGAGTGGTGAGCAGTTGCCAGAGTCCCCCCCGGACAGGTGTCGAGACGCGTCATGCGCGCGCGACTCGACCCCCTCCCCCTGCATCGCCATTCCGCCAGTCAGGCGGCGGGGCTCGGTGGGGTCTGCGGCGACTCGATCCTGACAGCTTCCTCCGACGGCATGAGGATCCACAGGATCGGGTAGATCGGGATCTGGCTGCCGGGGATGACCATGAGAAGCAGCACGAAGAGGATTCGCGCGGGCCACGGCGCGATGCCGAAGCGCCGGCCGAGTCCGGTACACACACGCCGCCCAGCACCCGCCCATGCCTCGGTCGGACCAGACCCTGCTGGGCGAAGCTCTGGTGTATGGGTCCCGGACCCACAGTGCGCTGCCGGCGGCGCACCTTGGGTCGCCAACCCTGCCGTAGGTGACCAGCAGCGCGCGGACTGCGGCTGATATGCGGACGTTGGAGAGGCCGTTGTCGGTCGCGACTTTGATACCGCGCGCTCACGGCGCGAGGGGTGGTCTTGCCCTCTAGTCCTACGGGGGTGTGGTCCGGACGGTCATTCGTTCGCCGGGTCGTCCGAAGATGCTGAGGATCTCCGCGGGTTCGTCGCCGGTGCTGCCGAACCAGTGCGGCACCTTGGTGTCGAATGAGGCGACCTCGCCCGGCCCGAGCACCCAGTCCTTGTCGCCGAGAACGAAACGCATGTGCCCGGACAGGACGTAGATCCATTCGTAGCCATCGTGCGCCCGTGGCTCTGGGATGACCTTGCTCGTTGGAATGACGATCTTCCAGGCCTGCATCCCATCAGGCTGGCGGGTCAGCGGGATCACAGTCCTGCCCTTGACACGGCCAGGCTTGAGCTGGATGCGCGGATCGCCCTCCTCAGGTGCCGCAACGAGATAGTCCAACGGCACCCGATAGGCATGCGACAGCGCAAGGAGCAGTTCCAGTGTGGGCCGCCGCTGCCCGGTCTCGAGCCGCGACATCGTGCTCTTGGAGATACCGGTCGCCTTCGCCACACCGGTAAGGGTCATCCGGCGTTGCGTGCGCAGTCGCTTGAGCCGGGCCCCGACCTGATCGAGCGCGGCAGCGATGTCCGCCGCTGAGGTGTCCTCCACGAGGTTCACCTAACTCCCGTTTCCCAGAAACAGCAACGTTCATAGGTGAACAGCCGCCGCGGCTCCAGCCTTGGGGCATGAGCCAATACAACAGCCAATATGACGTCGTTGTCATCGGCGGAGGCGCTGCGGGCCTGTCCGCAGCCCTAGTCCTCTCCCGCGCCCGCCGCATGGTCCTCGTCGTGGACGCCGGTGCCCCGCGCAACGCCCCCGCAACCCACATGCACGGCTACCTCTCACGCGACGGCATCCCACCCGACGAGCTGCTGGCCGCCGGTCGCCACGAGGTGACGAGCTACGGCGGCGACATCATCGACGGCACCGTCACCGACCTGGTGCCCGACGGCCGGAGCGGCTTCTGGACCCTCCTCGCCGACGGGCAACGCATCTCCGCACGGCGACTGCTCGTCACGACCGGCCTGCGCGACGAGCTACCAGACATCCCCGGGCTCCGCGACCGCTGGGCCCGCGATGTCCTGCACTGCCCCTACTGCCACGGACACGAGGTCCGCGACCGCCAGCTCGGCGTACTCGGCGGCACTCCGAACGCCGTCCAGTACGCCCAAATCGTTCGCCAATGGACCCACGACCTCGTCTACTTCACCCCACCCGACATCCTCACCGCCGCCGAGCGGACCCAACTGCTCGCCCGCGCCATCGGCGTCGTCGAAGGCACCATCCAAGCGTTAGTCATCGACGACGCGGACCACCTGCGCGGCCTGCAGATGCGCCACGGCTGCGTCATTCCCCGCGACGCACTGTTCGTGCCGGCCCGCTTCGTCCCCAACAACGACCTCCTCGTCGGCCTTGGCTGCGACGTAGACACCAACACCTGGGTCACCGTCGACAACACCGGACGCACCAGCGTCCCCGGAGTCTGGGCCGCCGGAAACGTCGTCGACCCCCGCGCCCAGGTCATCACCGCCGCAGGCGCAGGCTCCGCGGCCGCCATCGCCCTCAACGCCGACCTCGTCGAGGACGACGTGCGCAACGCCATCAGCGACCTCGACCACGGCTTACTGCCCCGGCCCACCACCAGCGCCCACTCGAAGGAGTCACCATGACCACCCCACCGCACAGCCCGAACCCCGCCACGAACTCCCGGCCCGCCGCGGCCGGGCCGCCGACCAAGCACCAGCTTGCTCTGATGATCTGGCTGGCCGTCTTCCCGACTCTCACCGTCCTCAACCTGGCCCTCGGTGACTGGCTCCGCACACTGACACCGGTCGTGCGCACATTCGTGCTCGCGACCATCGCTGTGCCGATCGTCATCTACGGACTGATGCCACAGCTGCACCGGCTCCGCAGACGCCTCCTGACCTCCATCGCTGGCAACTGATCCGCCACAGACTCCACACCTCGGCGTCGCCTCCCGGCCACGCAGTAACCGCGTCGAGATCATACGAGCCGAGCTGCCCGGCAGGGGCATCCTGCGGCGGCCCGACGCCTTCGTCCTTTCGGCCACCACGGTCTTCACCGGATTGCGCACGGCTCGGTCACCCCACCGTCACCTGACGACCGAGCTTCGGGAGTCACCAAAGAAAGGAGCTCACGATGAAGACAACCAGTGCAGAACCCGATGAGGCAGTAGCCACGAGCGCCCAACGGACACCCTCGGTTTGGTGGGCGCTCGCCAGCCTCTCTCTCTCCATGTTGCTGTCCGCGCTCGGCACCAGCATCGCCAATGTGGCCTTGCCAACGCTGGCGCAGGCGTTCACCGCCTCCTTCCAGGAAGTCCAGTGGGTCGTCCTGGCTTACCTTCTCGCCATCACCACCCTGATCGTCAGCGTCGGACGCCTCGGTGACCTCACTGGCCGCCGGCGGCTGCTACTGGCCGGAATCTTCCTGTTCACGGCGGCCTCGGTCCTGTCCGGCCTCGCCCCCACGCTCGGGGTGCTGATTGGCGCCCGGGCGGCGCAGGGGCTGGGCGCGGCCATCATGATGGCCCTGACCATGGCCTTCGTTGGTGAGATGGCTCCCAAAGAAAAGACCGGTAGCGCCATGGGGATGCTCGGGACCATGTCCGCGATTGGTACCGCACTCGGCCCCTCGCTCGGCGGCGTGCTGATCGCCGGGCTCGGTTGGCGGGCCATCTTCTTCATCAACGTGCCGCTGGGAATCCTGGCCTTCCTCCTCGCCTACCGCTACCTGCCCATCGATCGCCAGGGGCCGACAACGGATCGGGCCCGTTTCGACAGCGTGGGCACACTGCTGCTTGCCCTGACGCTCGGGGCTTATGCACTCGCCATGACGATGGGGCACGGCAGCTTCGGCCGTCTCAACATGGCTCTGCTGTTGGCTTCTGCCTTCGGGGTCGCCCTGTTCGTGGCCGCCGAGACGAGCGCAGCATCACCGTTGATCCGACTGACAATCTTCCGGAATCCGGTTCTGAGCGCGGGCTTCGCCATGAGCGCCCTGGTCACCACCGTGGTCATGGCGACGCTGGTGGTCGGCCCGTTCTATCTCTCCCGCGCGCTTGGGCTCGACGCAGCCCGGGTCGGGCTCGTCATGTCGTCCGGTCCGATTGTCGCCGCCCTGACAGGCGTGCCTGCCGGCCGCTTCGTGGACCGGTTGGGCGCACACCGCATGAGCATCGTCGGGCTCATCGCGATGACCGTCGGCTCCGGCGTCCTGACCCTGCTGCCGACGAGGTTCGCCATACCGGGTTACATCGCGCCGCTCGTGGTCATCACGGCCGGCTATGCGCTATTCCAGGCGGCCAACAACACCGCCGTCATGACGAATATTCGACCCGACCAGCGGGGCGTCACATCCGGCATGCTCAACCTGTCCCGCAATCTCGGCCTCATCTCCGGCGCATCCGTGATGGGCACTGTGTTCGCTCTCGGGTCGGCGACCACCAACATCATGACGGCGCGTCCGCAGGCGGTTGCGGCCGGCATGCGGATCACGTTCGCCGTCGCCGCGGCTCTCATCGTCGTCGCGCTCACCATTGCAGTTGCAAGCCGTGTTGCTGCGCGACACATTTCGAGTGAATGAACTCCAGGTGCCTGGCTACTCCCGCTTACGGCTGACCACTCGCTGACACAAACCAGGTGATCGAGTGTGGGATGTCGCACGGCCCAGTTGAAGAGCTGTCGGGTTCTCCCTATGCCGCGCCCTGTTGGGAGCCGTGCGAGTCTTCGGGTGGACATGCCTCTTTGGGATGGTCGCCGGTGGCGTTCTCGATTGCCCGGAGGAGTCGCTCTGTGACGCGGTTGAAGTCAGGTAGGTCGTCGGGGTCGATGTGGTCCAGGGCCAGGGCACGGACGCCGGCCAAGTGCGCGGGCCACGCCTCTTGCAGTCGTTGCAGGCCTGCGTCGGTCAGGGTGGCGAGGCTGGCCCGCCTGTCCCCAGGGACCACCTGCTTGGCGACCAGGCCCTCGGTGATCATGGACTGAATAATGCGGGTCATCCGACTTGGTGACATCGAGGCGGCCTCTGCCAGATCGCTCATTCTGAGGGCTTGGTCCGAAGCCTCGGACAGTCGCATCAGAACGACGTAGCGGGTAAGGCTCAGACCGGTTCTGCGCAACAGGTCCTCGTCGATCGCTCGAGGCATCTGAACCATCAGCCGG
Organism: Micrococcales bacterium; assembly: GCA_031406655.1. Taxonomy (GTDB): domain Bacteria; phylum Actinomycetota; class Actinomycetes; order Actinomycetales; family Dermatophilaceae; genus UBA4719. The sequence goes on along the minus strand of JANOHS010000026.1, from coordinate 2,921 downwards.
ATCAGCGCGCGCCAAGTTCTCTCCTCGCCCGGACTCAACGGCTGTGCTGCGTGCTCACTGGACATGCGCTCAGTATGCGACGTATTGGTTGCTAAGGCAACCATTATCTCTACTTCTGTGCCTGTCGGAGGCGCTGGGTGCCTGTTGGGAGGCCGTGGTTGTTATTTGCTGCAGCAAGGAATAATCGAAGGGAAGAACTTGCTAGAGCAAGTATCTGACCAACCTCACCACCGCTAAGGAGCACATCATGTTGAAGTACATCCCCCTGACCCCCGCCGACACCACCATCGTTCTGGTCGACCACCAGCCCGGTGTCCTGGCCATGGTTGGCAGCCTGCCCGCCGCTCTGGTCACCAACAACGCCGCGACTCTGGCCCGGCTGGGCGGGGAGCTCGACCTGCCGCTGGTCATCACCAGCACCCGGGAGAACCTGGAGTTCCTCGGCACAAACCTGCCCGAGATCCAGGCGGCAGCCCCCAAGGCCTATGAGAACCGGGTGCGCCGCGCCGGCACGCTGAACGCCTTCGACGACCCGGCTCTCGTGGAGGCAGTGGCTGCCACGAACCGCCAGAACCTCGTCATCGCCGGACTCCTGACCGACGTCTGCCTCTTCCACAGCGTCGTCTCAGCGGTGGCGGCCGGCTACCGCGTCGTGGTCGTGGCCGACGCCAGCGGCACCACCACTACTTTGGGCGATGCAGTCACCTACGACCGCCTGCGCAGCATCGGCGCCGAGGTCGCCACCACCTACGGCGTCCTCTTCGAGCTGTTCTCTGACCTGAGCACACCCGAGGGCCAGCGCGCCGAAGGGGTTGCCGCCGGCAGCCTCGCCGCGGTCTGAGATCCGACCCGCTCAAGGGTGGCACCCGCGGTGGTCGACCCAGTGTCTCGGGTCGACCGCCGCATCGCCCACGGATCAGCTGGAGAACCCCAAGACTCTGGAGGCGGGGCTGGTCTGTTGCCGAGTGGTCCTGGAACACCTGCGGAAACACTGGTCGGGGTGACAGGATTTGAACCGGCGGCCTCTTCGTCCCGAACGGGGGACCACAGGTCGCTGCAGTGCTGTAGAGCACGTGCGGCGGCGTCCGGAGCGCGGAAGCGGTCCGTCTGGTTCGCCCGGTGCGGTCCGGTGGGCCTGGGATTGTTCCTTTTCTGTTCCCTGGCCGACCTTCGCCGGCGCCGGGCATCGGGCGACGGCGCGGCACTCGGTTTACAGCCGGTCGGCGGCGTCAACGAGGGCACGGGATTGTCGCACGAGTGCCCGAGCGTCGGTCTTGGAGATGAGTCGGGGGGAATAGTGCACGTTGTCCTTGGACGCAAGGACTCGTCGCAGCTTGGCTGGCAGGGTCTGGTCGGTCAGGTCGACAGTGTCCAGCAGAGCCGCCGCGCTGTCGTGGTCCTGGCCCCGGCTGTAGCGACCCAGCTGCAGGCCGCAGATGGCATCGGTGGCGGCGATCGCGGCGAGGACCGCCAGGGCCGCGGCCACGTGAGAGTGAGTCTGGGTGGCTGGCTCGCTCAGGACCATCTCGGCGACGTCGATGAATGCCTTGGCTTGTTCGCGACGTCCGCGTGCTTCGGCGGGGGTGCAGGAAGTGACTCGTGAGCTTCCTCTCGAACTCATGACACGCGCCGGAGGAGGTCGAGGAGGCGGGTCCCCATCAGGTGGATGTGGTCGGCCCTCCACGAGACCAACAGAGGGTCTTCGGCCGCGATCATGGCGGCCAGGATGTCGGGCGTCGGGTCCACGATGTGCCCGCGGTTGCCGGTCCACTTCAGAACGTCCGCGGTCAGTTGATCTACCTGGGTTGCCCGCGCATCCTGCTCTACGGCGTCTGCCGGGCCGATCACGACAAGGATGTCGATGTCGCTGGTTGTTGTGGCCTCTCCGCGTGCGAAGGAGCCGAAGAGGCTGGCGTGCACCGGTTCGGGCGACCAGGACGACACCGCGTCGGTGATGCGGTCGATGATCGTCGTGCGAAGTCGGGTGAGTGCGACGATTGCGTCAGCCGCTACGTGGTCTCGGTTGAGCAGGTAAAGCGTGGCGTTGGGGTGCTCGTCGGCCAAGACGATGCCCTGAGCTACGAGCCGGGTCAGGACCCTACGGACACCGTCTGGGCTTCCCGTGCCCGCCATCTGGTGAACGCGTGCGCCGCTCGCCCTGGCCGTGGTGGCCGCTAGTGCGTGCAGAACAGCAGCGTCCAGGGTGGGGGTGACCACCGCCAGTGGCATCGCTAGGTCCATCGGAAAGTCCTCCGACAATCCTCGGCATCAACCGACTATTGTCGGCATGTACCGATGATTCTATGCCGATGCACTGGATCGGGGGCAAGCAGTTACGGTTCGTGAGATTCGGGTCCTCCCCTGAACTTCGCAGAAGCAACGATCATCGCGGGTGATGTTCAGGAGCGTGGGCCACTACGGCGGTTCGCCTTTCGCACGTTGAAATCAGCGCGCCGGACGGACGAGTCCGGTCTCGTAGGCCAGGGCCATCGCCTGGGTGCGGCTGGGGATCGCGAGCTTGGCCAGGATCCGGTTTACGTGCGGCCTAACGGTGGCCTGGCTGACGGTGAGCTCCTGGAGTTCCCTCGTGTTCCTTCTTTGTTCTTTCGGGGCGTCTGCTGGGGGGCTGGAGTGGAACGCAGGCCACTGAGGCGCGGCATTCTATGCAGGTCAGAGACCTGCGGAAACACTGGTCGGGGCGACAGGATTTGAACTTGCGGCCGGCGTCGGCGAAGGCCTCACGCATCAACGCCAGAGCCTGCGAGAACTTATCGATCATGTGTCCTGCATCTCTGCTTGAGTGCAGTTGACGCTTAGCCGCCGATCAGATCCTTGAGGGGATGAGGGTCGGTATCGACGGCTTGTTGGAGGAGTCGGTAGAAGAGCATTCCTCGGGCGCGTGAGTTGCGGCGGTTGAACCG
>JANOHS010000024.1:0-1858 GCA_031406655.1 Micrococcales bacterium | reverse complement strand
AGACCCGACAAAAGGGCATCGTCGAGCGCTTCCTTGCCGAGCTCGAGGCGGGCGAGGTCCGGCCCGAGACGGCCGGGCAGGACGCCTGATGCAGGGATCTTCGCGCGAAGCGTTCGCGGCCGGGCACGACGCCTTCGCCGCGGCACTGGGTTCCGGAGCCGACTGGTCTGCCCTGGCCGAGGACCTGTTCGGAGTCACTGGTGCTCTGGACTCGAGCGCCTCGCTGCGCCGCGCTCTGGTCGACCCCTCGCGGGACGAGACGGCCAAGCGTGGACTGGTCGACGCCCTTTTCGGGCCCAAGATCAGCGACGGGGCAACCAGCCTGCTCAAGGTCCTGGTCTCCCAGCGCTGGGCGGACGATCGAGATCTCGGTGATGCCACAGAGGTCATGGCCGTCGAAGCCGTCGTGGCCTCGGCCGAGTCGGGCGACCGGCTCGATGCCCTCGAGGATGACCTGTTCCGTTTCGGGCGGTTCGTGGCGGCGGACTCCGGTCTGCGGGACGCCTTGTCGGCCCGCGGCGGGGACGAGAACGCCAAGGTCGCGCTGGTCGGTGCCCTGCTCAACGGCAAGGCTTCGGCCGAGACCATCCGACTGGCTCGTCAGGCTGCCATCTCACCCCGGGGGCGGCGCTTCGGCCGGGTCCTGGAGAGCTATCTGGCCATCGCGGCCAGACGCCTCGAGCAGCTGACCGCGACGGTCACTGTGGCCGTCCCGCTGGATGACGCTCATCGGCAGCGCCTCGAGCGGGCCCTCTCCAGGATCTACGACCACCTGGTGCGGATCAACGTCGTGATCGACCCCGAAGTCGTCGGCGGTATCCGGGTTCAGGTCGGCGACGAGGTTGTCGACGGCACGATCCTGCGCCGGCTGCAGGAAGCAGAAAGGGCACTGCTGAGATAGCCGGCGCCCTGCCCGGCAACAGCAGTGCCGCACCATGCACGACCCACGAGAAGCTTCGGTCCGAACGCAATTCGGGCCGCATACGAGGAGAGAGACACTGATGGCGGAGCTCACGATCCGTCCGGAGGAGATCCGGGACGCACTGGACAGGTTTGTTCAGTCTTACGAGCCCGGCGCGGCCTCCCGCGAGGAGGTCGGCCGAGTTATCGACGCCGGCGACGGCATCGCGCATGTCGAGGGCCTGCCCTCGGCGATGACCAACGAGCTCCTGCAGTTCGCGGACGACACGCTGGGGATCGCGCTCAACCTGGAGGCCCACCAGATCGGTGTCGTCGTCCTGGGAGACTTCTCCGGTATCGAGGAGGGCCAGGAGGTCAAGCGCACGGGCGAGGTCCTCTCGGTCCCGGTCGGCGACAACTTCCTGGGCCGGGTGGTCAACCCGCTCGGTCAGCCGATCGACGGTCTGGGCGAGATCGTGGCCGAAGGCCGTCGCGCGCTCGAGCTGCAGGCGCCCGGCGTGATGGACCGCAAGTCGGTGGACGAGCCGCTGCAGACCGGCATCAAGGCCATCGACTCGATGATCCCCATCGGCCGTGGCCAGCGTGAGCTCATCATCGGCGACCGCCAGACCGGCAAGACCACGGTTGCGGTCGACACGATCATCAACCAGAAGGCCAACTGGGCGTCCGGCGACCCGGCCCAGCAGGTCCGCTGCATTTACGTCGGCATCGGCCAGAAGGGCTCGACCATCGCGGCCGTGCGTGGCGTCCTCGAGGAGGCCGGCGCGCTGGAGTACACCACCATCGTCGCCGCTCCGGCCTCTGACGCTGCTGGTTTCAAGTACCTTGCCGCGTATACCGGCTCGGCCATCGGCCAGCACTGGATGTATGCCGGCAAGCACGTCCTCATCGTCTTCGACGACCTGTCCAAGCAGGCCGAGGCCTACCGCGCCGTCTC
>JANOHS010000017.1:0-4398 GCA_031406655.1 Micrococcales bacterium | reverse complement strand
CCTTGGACACCCTGGCCACCTTGTTGGCGCCACCGGCGGGGTCAGCCACGACCGCGGCACCGGTGGTGCCGAACTCGGTGAGCGTGTACGTGGTCGCGGGGTCATCGAAGGTGACCGACCATGACGGTGGCGGCGGCGGTGACGAGGTCGTGTCGTAGGCCTGCTGCGCGGTGGCGGAGGCCGTGTTGGCGTCGCCCGCCAGATCGGTGAACGTGCCCGCGGCCACGCTGACCTCGATGGTCCCCCTCGAGTTGGCCGTGGGTGCGACGACGAGCGTGGCGTGCGTGCCGTCGACGCGGACGAACGTGCCCTTCGTGCCGCCGGTGACCGCAATGTCATCGGTGGTGAAGCTGGTGCCGACGTACTGGCTGAAGGTGAAGGCGAAGGTCACGTCACCGGTCGCGGTCGTGCCTGGGACGTTGTCGGTGATGGCGACCGTCAGCGGCTTCTTCGTGTTGTAGTCCTGCTTTGCGGTGGCGGAGGCGGTGTTGGCGTTGCCCGCCAGGTCGGTGAACGTCTCCTTGGCCATGCTGACCTCGATGGTTCCACTCGAGTTCTCCGCGGGTGGCACCACTAGGGTGGCCGTCCTGGCGTCGACGCGGGTGAACGATCCCCTCGAACCGCCGGTGACCACAATGTCATTGGCGGTGAAGCTGCAGACGTCCTCGCTGAAGGTGAAGGTGAAGGTGAAGGTGACCTTGCCGGTCGCGGTGGCGGCATCAACGTTGTCGGTGATGGCGACAGTCGGCGGCGTCGCGTCTTCAGACGGGTAGAGGACCACGCAGCTGGGAATCCCGACGTCTGCCGACGTCACCGCCAACCCCTTGTCGTTGATGACATGGTCAAGAGTTCCGGCACCTAGCTGGACGGTCAGCAGGTCGTGCATCCTCACGCCCGGCTTGCGGGGCACCTCAAAGCCACGGGTGGCGTGGAGGGTGGGGTTGACATTGGTGAAGATGTAGCTGCCACCACCCCACAACTCGTGCTTGTTCACCGAGTCGGCGACCTTGTAGCCAGCCCAACCCAGCACGCCGTCGTGTTGCCAGGCTGCCTGGTTGGGTGCGTCGTATGGCAACTCGTTCTGGAAGAACACGGTCTTGCCGTTCTCACCGTTCCAGATCACGTTGTACTGCTGGTAGTGCTCGACGAAGAACCCGGTGGCGGTGACGTTGTCGCCGTTGACGATGACACCGTTCTGACCGGTGCTGACGTCCCAACCGAAGGCGCCCACGTTGCCGTGGTCGGCACGCCAGGCCCAGATGTCATCGAGGATGACGTTGTCGCTGTTGACCTCCAGGCTCAGGCTGGCCTTTCCAACGTGAGGGCCGCCGATCCGGAAGAACACATCCTGCAGGGCCGTCGGGTTGGCCGGACTGCTGGTCCCGCGATGGCCGCTCTTGGTGCCGATCTGTAGCAGCACCGGGGAGTTCTTCGTACCCGCGTCGATCGTGATGCCGGCGATATCGACACCCGGCACATCCGCGGAGCTCATCACGACCGCGCCGTTTACAGCCGTCAACGTGGCCAAGCCCATGCCCAACACCACCGTGTCCGCATTCTTGATCGTGATCGTCTTGTTGACGTCGTACACGCCGGGGGTGAACAGCAGGTTCATGCCGCGGGCCAGCTGGCTGTTGATGGATGCTACCGAGTCCGACGGCTGTGCAACGAAGAACTTGGACAACGGGACCGCACGCCCGGGCGTCGGTCCGTTCTCCCATGTGGTTCCCGAGTAGTTGGTCCTTGGGGCTGGGACAAAGACGTTCCACTCGCCGGCGGAATCAATGTAGAGGTAGGGCTTCTCGCGGCTTGCCGGGTTCTTGACCAGGGTGGTGTACGGGGGATCGGGGTACGACTGTGCCGGTGCGCCCTGCACCCCGGCGAACACCTGGTTCCACACCCCGTTCGACCAGGTACCGACGCTGCTGTCCCGCACCAGGTACTGCTGCTGGGAGCCGTTGATAACATCGCCGATCTTGGAATCGGCGATGAAGCCACCGCTGGCGTACTGCGGTCCGTCGGTGCAGAAGTCCATCAACGACAGTTTGCCGCCGGTGATGTTGACCCGCCGCATCGGCGAGGCCTGCGAAGCGGCCCAGAAGTTGGTGCCGGCCCGGCAGCCGTCCAGGCCCATGACGTTGATCGTGAGGTTGGACACTGAGCGCCAGAAGCTGTCCAGCGCAAAGCACCCCGTGGCCGGCCTGCACCGGTTGTAGACGTCGACGTGGCCGTTGATGGTCACGTCGGTCGGGTTCTGACCCAACCCAACCACCTCCGTGTAGTACCCCACCTGAATGATCAACGGGCTCGCGGGGGTGCCGTAGGTGCCCGGCTTGAACAGCAGCGCCCACCGCTGGGTGCCCATCTCGTTGTTGACCTGCTGATCCCGGATGGCGTCGACGGCAGCCTGGATCTGACTGGTCGGCATGCTCGGATCGAAGATCTTCACGTTGGGACCGAAGTCGGGTTGACCGGTGCCCTGCGGTGGGGCAGCAGGCGGCGCGGCGGCGCCAACGGACGCGCCGCTGACGGAGAGCGCGGTGACCAGTGCGGTGACCATCACGAGGCCCACCAGGCGGCGGCGCCGCCGGGTGCCGACAGCCGTGCGTCCGCCGTCGGGTTGGGCGAGGGGAGAGTGCAACAGCGACATAACTGGCCTACCTTCGCGGGCGTTCAGTGGTAACAGCCGGGCGCATGTCTTGAGTGACACAGGTGATAACGCGGCCCGCTCACTCTGTGCCCCGTCACCGAGTCTTGTCAAGAACCCGAGAGAGCGCTCTTTCAACGGCTCTCGGCGCGCCTCGTATCAAATATTGCGTGGAACGTCATACTGCATAAAGCATTCGCTGCGTACAGGACTGATTTCTGCCCGGCGCGGTATCCTTCTTGAGAGCGCTCTTACGCGCACAAAAGGGAGAAGATCATGAGAGCTGGAACTGGTGGACGGCCCCCCACCCTGGAAACCGTGGCGGCCGAAGCGGGCGTCTCTCGGGCGACCGTGTCGCGCGTCGTCAACCTCGCGACGACGGTCTCCCCTGCCGTCCGGGCGTCGGTCGAGGCATCCATCGCCCGGTTGGGATACGTTCCGAACCGAGCCGCCCGCAGCCTCGTTACACGTCGCACCGGGTCCGTGGCGGTGGTCATGCGCGAACCGGTCGAGTTCGGCGTCGCCGACCCGTACCTCGCCAGCCTGGTCGTCTCGGCCGGCCAGTCGCTCATCGGTACCGGGACGCACATGGTCGTCCTGATGGCTCCCGCGGACGACAAGGACCCGTGGTTCAGCAACTTCCTGCGGTCGGGCGTCGCCGATGGCGTTCTACTGCTCTCCACCCACGACGGCGACCCGCTGCCCGACGAGCTGGTCCGAGCGGGCATCCCGCTGGTAGTCGCCGGGAGGCTCCCGCGCCGCATGGCGGGCGCGACCGTCGTGGACGTCGACAATATCGCTGGCGGCCGGGCAGCGGCCGAACGGTTGCTCTCGACCGGCCGCCGGCACCTGGCAACAATCGCGGGACCGCCCGACATGCCGGCCGCAGTTGACCGCTTGTCAGGGTTTCGCAGCACGCTGGCCGCGGCGAACCGACCGACCGACGTGCTCGCCTACGGCGAGTGGACGCTCTCCTCAGGGGGCCTCGCCACCGTGGACCTGCTAGCACGCGAACCCGGAATCGATGGCCTGTTCGCGGCCAACGACATGATGGCCATCGGAGCCATCAGAGCCCTGCGCGCCGCCGGACGCCGGGTCCCCGACGACGTCGCGGTCATCGGGTTCGACGACATCGACATCGCAGCAGACACCGACCCGCCCCTGACAACGATCCGGCAACCGGCCGCTGAGATGACGCGCACGATGGTCGACCTCCTGCTCCGCCGAGTCAGGAATGAGGACGTCCCCGACGCCGTGCTTCTGCCGACCGAACTCGTCGTACGCGCGTCTGGCTAAACAGGGTGATCATGCTCGTGGGCGATACTGGGATCGAACCAGTGACCTCTTCCGTGTCAGGGAAGCGCGCTACCGCTGCGCCAATCGCCCGTTCGTGGTACTCGAGGTGGAGACGGGATTTGAACCCGTGTACACGGCTTTGCAGGCCGTTGCCTCGCCTCTCGGCCACTCCACCGTGATACTCGTAGACCATTGCGACACTTCCAGACCTGCACCAAGGGCCGCGAGGCCCTCGGCGAGGCAAGAAGCCTCCGAGCGGACAACCGGGCTCGAACCGGCGACCTCAACCTTGGCAAGGTTGCGCTCTACCAACAGAGCTATGTCCGCGGGGACGCCAGCAGGTCAACTACCCGCTGTGCGTGCGTGCAGACATTAACCGATCCAAGGGATCGGAGTCCAACTGGCTGCTTGTCACGTCCCGATGGCCCGTGTCCCGGACTCGCGGCAAGAGCCCT
>JANOHS010000009.1:0-3110 GCA_031406655.1 Micrococcales bacterium | reverse complement strand
CACCGGGCAGGACCCGGTCCCGCGACGAGACCAGGACGACCTCGCTGCCCAGGCCCAGATAGGCGTAGGCCAGCTCGGCACCGGTCACCCCCGAACCGACGACGATGAGCCGCTTCGGAACCTCGGGCAGCGCGTAGATGTCCTGCCAGGTCAGGATCCTCTCTCCGTCCGGGAGTGCTGAGCCCATGACGCGAGGAGCGGCCCCCGTCGCGATCAGGATGATGTCCGCAGCCAGCTCCTCGGTCGCTCCCCCGGCAACCTCGACGGACACCGTCGCCGGCGTGGCCAGCCGGCCCACACCTCGGCGCACGAGAACACCGACGGTCTCCAACCGGGCCTCGATGTCGTTGCTCTGCGCTGCCGCGAGCTCAAGGATCCGCTTGTTGATGGCGCCCAGATCCGCTGCGGCCCCAGGCCCGCCCGCCACCTCAACGCCCGCCACCTCGAATCGGGACAGGAGGTCCGAGGTCGAGATCAGGGTCTTGCTCGGGACGCAGTCGGTGAGGACGGCGGCCCCGCCCAGGTCTTCCCGGCAGACCAGGGTGACGGTTGCTCCGAGCTGAGCGGCGACCAGAGCCGCCTCATACCCGCCGGGTCCACCACCAATGACCACAACTGAGGTGTTTCGCTGGCTCACAAGCGCTATCCAACCACCTGACGAACCGCGGGCCGGCGGGTCAGGTTTCGTTCGCCAACGGTGACATCACGATTCCCCCGCCGGGCCTCCCCCAGCGTTAGCCTGCGTAGGTGATCACCACGACACCTCCGGAGGTATGAAGTGAAGACACGGACAGCTCGACGAACCGGCGTTGCGGTCATCGCCGCAGTCGCCCTCATCGGCGTTGCCGCCTGTTCCCCGCCCACGAAGACCCCCGACAGCACCAGCACCGGAGGCGTCAAGGCAGCGTCGGCGACGTCCGCCGAGGCCCTCGGCGGAATGGCCGCGCTCGTCGAGGCCGCCAAGAAGGAAGGAACGCTCAATGTCATTGCGCTTCCTCCGGACTGGGCCAACTACGGCGAGGTCATCAAGGGCTTCGAGAAGAAGTACGCCCTGAAGGTCGACAGCGCGCAGCCGGACGCCTCGAGCGCCGATGAGATCACCGCGGCAAAGAACCTCAAGGGCCAGTCCAAGGCGCCTGACGTGTTCGACCTCGGCACCGCCGTGGCCTCCGCCAACACGGCCATGTTCGCGCCATACAAGGTGGCGACGTTCGGCGACGTTCCCGATGCGCTCAAGGACGCGAACGGCCTGTGGGTCAACGACTACGGCGGCTACATGAGCATCGGGTACGACGCGGGCAAGGTCCCGGCTCCGGCGACGGTCGCGGATCTGCTGAAGCCGGCATACAAGGGCAAGGTCGCCCTGAACGGCGACCCGACCAAGGCCGGCGCGGCGTTCAGCGGGGTTGTCATGGCGACCCTGAGCCAGGGAGGAACGGCCGACGACCTCAGCAAGGGCGTCGACTTCTTCACGTCCCTCAAGGCCGCCGGCAACTTCCTGCCGGTCGACCCCACAGGCGCCACGATCGCGTCCGGCCAGACGCCGGTCGTCTTCGACTGGGACTACCTCAACGTCGCCCAGGGAGCCAAGCTCAAGGGCACGATGGACTGGAAGACCGTCGTACCGGCCGGCGCCGTCGTCGGCGGCTACTACGTCCAGGCCATCAACAAGGACGCGCCCCACCCGGCCGCAGCCCGGCTGTGGCAGGAGTATCTCTACTCCGACGAGGGCCAGAACCTCTGGCTCAAGGGCGGTGCGCGACCGGTACGCGAGGCCGCCATGGTCAAGGCCGGCACGATCGACAAGGCCGCCTACGACGCTCTTCCCAAGGCCGAAGGCACGCCGGTCTTCCTGACCCCTGCGCAGACCGACAAGGCCAATGCCTACCTGACGGCCAACTGGGCCAAGGCCATTGGCTGAGAGCCCGAGCACCAGGGCGCCTTCCGGTCGCAGACCGGTGGGCGCCCTGCTGGGTGTACTGCCCTTCTTCGCCTACACCACCATCTTCCTGGCAGTACCGACCCTGATCGTCGTCATCGGCGCGTTCCTGGATGGCAGCGGCCGTCCGACGCTGGGCAACCTGTCGGCGCTCGCTCAACCGCAGATCGTGTCGGCTTTCATCCACTCGACCGTGCTGTCTGCGGTCACCGCCGTCCTTGGTGCCGTCTTCGGGGCGCTGCTGGCGTATGCCGTGACGACAGCCCGCGAAGGCGGCCTCACGCGGCGACTGGTCTCCTCGCTGTGTGGCGTCCTGGCCCAGTTCGGCGGCGTGACGCTCGCTTTCGCGTTCATCGCCACCTTCAGCTCCCAGGGATTCTTGACCCTCTGGCTCCAGAGGCTCGGCGTCGACCTGGCCAGCACCACCTGGCTCTACGACTGGGACAAGGGCCTGATGCTGGTCTACACGTACTTCCAGATCCCGTTGATGCTCATCGTGTTCCTGCCGGCCGTCGAGGGGTTGAGACCCCAGTGGCGCGAGGCAGCGGAGTCCCTGGGCGGCAGCACCTGGCACTACTGGCGACACGTCGCCGGACCGATCCTGGCGCCCTCATTCATCGGAGCCATGCTGCTGCTGTTCACCAACGCCTTCAGCGCCTACGCGACGGCTGCGGCTCTCATCTCGCAGGGCTCGCCCATCATCCCCCTGCAGATCGGCGGGACGCTCAGCTCAGAGGTGATCCTCGGCCAGGAGAACGTCGGGAAGGCCATGGCGCTGGGCATGGTCGCCATCGTCGCAGTGGTCATGACCCTTTACGTCGTTCTCGAACGACGTACGACCAAGTGGCTCGGCCGATGAGCCTGCACGCCACCCGCCGGCGCAGGCAGGCCATCTTCCGGTGGACCGTCGTCGGGGTGACCGGCCTGTTCTTCGCCCTCCCGATCTTCAGCATGGTCGAGTTCGCGACCCGAGCGCCCGGCGGCGGCCGGACGCTGGATACGTGGGCCAAGCTGTTCGACCTCGGCGTCATCGATGCGGACTACCCCGAGCTGAAGACGGGCATCCTGGCGTCAGCCGGGCTGACTGTGCTGACGGTGGTGATCATGCTGTTCATGCTGGTCCCGACGATGACCTGGGTCCGGCTGCGGCTGCCGGGTCTGCGCCGCACGG
>JANOHS010000608.1:0-11368 GCA_031406655.1 Micrococcales bacterium | reverse complement strand
AAAGGATTTGCGACCGCGCGGAAGACGCCTTCCTCGCCCATCGTCATCTGCTGGTCGCCGCCCTCGATCGCCCCGACGTCGGTGCCGTCTCCGAGTGGGGCCGCGACGGTGCAGGTCGCGTAGTAGTTGAAGGCGATGAAGTCGGGGTGCCCGGCCTTGAGGACACCTTCGTCGAGCTGCCCGAACGTGGGCACAATCTCACGTTCGACCATGAACGCCCAGGCTGTCGGGTTGTACCGCCCGTGGGCTGCGACGTCGAGGTACAGCCAGTTGCGGATCGCGTTGAAGTCCGCGGCCGCAAGGACGTCCTCGGGCTTTGAGGTTGCCGGGTAGACATAGGCGATGTTCGGCGCGGGACCGATTCTGGCGTCTGGCGCAAGCTCGTGGCAGGCCGCGAAAGCCTGTGCCTGTGCCACCAACATGTGGTGACTCTGCTGGTACAGGTCCTTCTGCGAGTGCTCCACGCTCTCGTCAAGCGTCCCGATGGCTGCGCCGTGCAGGATCATCATGTTCTGCTCGTTGATCGTGAGCCAGAACGGCACCTTCGAGCCGAACTCCTCGAAGAGCACCCTCGCGTACCGGACGAACGCGTCTGCGGTGGCCCTTTCGGACCAGCCGCCCCTGTCCTGAAGCGCCTGGGGAAGGTCAAAGTGGTACATCGTGGCGATCGGTGTGATGCCTTTGCCCAGGAGCTCGTCGATGAGCTTGTGGTAGAAGTCCAAGCCCTTGGCGTTGATGGCGCCGTCGCCGTCGGGGATGACCCTCGACCAGGCGATCGAGAAACGGTAGGCCTTGAGTCCTAGCTCGGCGAACAGCGCGACGTCCCCGGCATACCGGTGGTAGTGGTCACTGGTCACTTTGTAGTCGGTGGTGTCCAGTGGGTACTTGGTGCGAGCGTCGATCACCGACGGACCCTTACCGTCCTCGTTCCACGCACCCTCGACCTGGTAGGCGGAGGTCGACGCGCCCCAGAGGAAGTTCTCGGGGAATGGCTTGGGCTCTCGGTACCTCACGCAAGGGCCTCCGCTCGATGGCTGGACGTTTGGGCAATGTCGTCACCAGTGTCCCTTGGACGGGACCTTTGTCCCTTCGCTGGGCCCTCGTGCTTGCGAGACGATGCACATGGCCGCCCTCGAGGCGTGACGAGATGGGCGGGTCTGAACGAGCGAAGTGTTTTCCCAGCGCACCCGGCAACGGATCCGACTCTCGCAATAGCATTGGAGCAGTCGCTCGAAATGGGGTGATCATCGTGTTGCTCTCGACGCTTGGCCTCACCGGCTCGCTGCACTGGTGGAGCCCGGGGACCCCAGCGCCGTTCCTCGATGCCAACGGCCACCGGCTTCCCTGGAGCATCTCGCGGAAGCTCTCCGTGCCGATCAACGGCGTGAAGCAGGGCATGGTCATCCGTGGCAAGGACGCATCCAACCCCATCCTGCTGTGGGTCCACGGCGGACCTGGGATGCCCGACTACGTCCTCACCCAGAAGTACCCGCCGGGGCTGGAGGACTTGTTCACCGTCGTCTGGTGGGATCAGCGCGGCGCGGCACTCTCCTACCACTCCGACATTCCGCCTGACACGATGACGATCAAGCAGTTCATCGACGACACGCTGGCAGTGACCGACTACCTTCGGCGACGGTTCCACCAGGACCGGATATACATCCTCGGCCACTCCTGGGGCAGCTTCATCGCGTTGCAGGCTGCAGCACGCTCACCAGAGCGGTACAAGGCCTACCTCGGTATGGGTCAGACGGTGTACCAGCTCGAGTCCGAGAAGGTCGCGTACGACTACATGCTGGCCGCCTACAGGGAACGCGGCGACACCGGTATGGTGCGCGACCTCGAGGCAGCGCCGGTCACGATGACCGGCGGAACCCCCGAGGCGTACCTGAAAGTACGCGACGCCGCTATGCACAAACTTGGGGTCGGCACCACGCACGACATGAAGTCGGTGATCTCCGGGATCTTCCTGCCGTCCTGGCGGTTCCGCGGCTACACGTTGCAGGAGAGAGCCAACCTGTGGCGCGGCCGGGCGTTCTCCCGGAGCTTCGGGCTGTGGGACCAGCTCATCAGGGTCGACCTCCGCGAGACCGTGCCGGCGCTGCACATCCCTGTGTACTTTCTCGAGGGCAAGTTCGACCACACCTGCGTTACCTCGCTGGCCAGGGACTATTTCCAGCGGATACAAGCCCCTGTGAAGGGCTTCTACGAGTTCGACAGCTCCTCTCACACTCCACTCCTGGAAGAGCCGCAACAAGCACATCGCATCCTCGAACACGACGTACTCGCTGGTGCAACCACGCTGGCCGACCTGCGCTAGCCGCCGGCGTCAAGGGATCACGCGGCTCGACCCCCTGGCCCTGCGACTCACGCGCGAGTCCCGGGAATGACGCACGGGACCTTCGTCCCTACCGACGGTATGGAGCGCCGCGAAAGGCTGGATTGTCAACGCATCCACGAGGAGGTCGTGATGAGAACGGGGCGTGTCTGGGCGCTGGTTGTCGGGTTGTTCCTTTTGCTGCCGGGCGTAGGTTTCTTGGGGGGCGGCGGCGCACTGGGCCTTGCCTATGCCGTCGGTAGGGACGACGCGGGGTACTTCACCGCGGCGCTGGACGGGCTGGACACCGACACGGTGGCTATCGTCGCGGGGCCGGCAGACGTCGTCGTCGACCCTGGATCACCAGACTGGCTTGTCGACAGGTTGATCGGTGACGTTCGGCTTCGCGTCGCCGGGACCGGCCCGCAGGACATCTTCGTGGGGATTGCCCGTCAGTCGCAGGTGGACGCCTACCTGGCCGGCGTAGCTCACGCGGAGCTGACCGGAACTGGCGGGAGCTCCCCGAGCTACCGCACGGGCGCCGGGCGTGACGAGATCTCGCCTCCCGGGTCGCAGACGTTCTGGGCTGCTCAGGTCACGGGGCCCGGAACGCAGCAGCTGGACTGGGCCGTCACCGGCGGTCGCTGGTCGGTCGTGCTGATGAACGCGGACGGCTCCCCCGGGGTCGCCGCCGACGCGAACGTCGCAGCGAAGTCCGACGTCGTGCTTCCCGTTGCCCTCACCCTGTTCATCCTGGGGGCCGTGCTCACCGCTGTCGCACTGATGCTGATCGTCGTCGGCGCCAGGGATAGTCGCCCACGCCCGCCGATGGGCCAGTTCCCTGACGGTGCCCGCAGTGCGGCCGATGGTGAGGCGCGGACCACACTGACTACCACCGCCTCCTCGAGCCCGGTCACCCTGGTCGCTCACCTTGACCCCGGCCTGTCCCGCTGGCAGTGGCTGGTCAAGTGGTTCCTGGCTATTCCTCACTTCTTCGTCCTGGCGTTCCTCTGGCTTGCCTTCGCGCTTCTCACCATGGTGGCTGGGGTCGCGATCCTCTTCACCGGCACCTACCCACGGGCCATCTTCGACTTCAACGTGGGGGTCCTGCGCTGGTCCTGGCGCGTCGCGTACTACGCCGGCGACGGTGGTATCGGCACGGACCGCTACCCGCCGTTCAGCCTGGAGCAACAACCGGACGACCCCGCAACGCTGGATGTGACCTACCCGCAGCGGCTGTCCCGGGGCCTCGTCCTGGTCAAGTGGTGGCTCCTGGCCCTGCCCCAGTACCTCATCGTCGCCGTGATCGCCGGTTTGTCGTGGGGGTGGGTGTCCGACGACGATCGCCTGCGCATCATGCCGTTCTCCAGTGGACTCCTCGGACTCCTCGTGCTCGTCACCGGTCTCGTCCTGCTCTTCTCGGGCCGTTACCCGCGAGCACTGTTCGACCTGATCGTCGGTCTCAACCGGTGGGTCTACCGAGTCATCGCCTACGCGGCGCTGATGACCGACCAGTACCCGCCGTTCCGCCTCGACCAGGGCGGCGCAGAACCCCCCGCCACACCCGGTCCCCCGCCCCTCGCGAGCCCCGCCGGCGAGGGCAGTGAGATAGACCATCGGTTCGAGGCTTCACGATGAGTCTTACCGATCGGCGTTCCGGGACCCGACAGCCAGCGGCCGCACCGCCAACCGTGCCCGGCCCCCGTCCATCGGGCGACAACGAATCCAGCGACGCTGCAGCTCGTACCTTCAGGGCGCGCGCCACACCCATCCTGAACCGCGTCTGGGCGAGTCAGGTTCTCGGAGTCGCTGTGGCCCTGTCAGCGACCGCAGCCTGGGCACTCGCCGCCGGATGGTGGACCCCACGCGGGCCGCTGACCACGAACCAAGCGTTGACGACCATGGCCGTCAGCCTTCTCGCCGGGGCGGTGGCAGGGGTAGCGATGCGGTCGCGATGGGCTCTGCTGCTCACCCCGGTGGTCTTCGCCGCGGTGTTCGAGGTGGTGCGGGTCGGCAGCGTCGGGCCCAGCGTCGACGGCCTCCACCTGAGCACGTACGGGGTTATCGCCTTCGCCACCGGACGGCTCTTCCACGCCCTGCTCGCGATCGTCCCCCTCATGCTCGGAGCGAGTATCGGCGCCGCGGCAGCGCGCCGGCTCGCCGCCGAACCCTTGCACCGATCGGGCTGGGCCAGCGCACGGCTGATGGGACGCCGGGTCGTCACCGTCCTCGTGACCGTGGCACTGTTCGCCCTCGCGGTGGGACTGGCCAGGCCGGCGAGCACCGAACCCATCACAGGGGCGGACGGCGACCCGCTTCCCGGCAGCATCGCCGAGCTCATCCGCGTCGACATCAACGGTCACGACCTGTCGATGATGATCCGCGGAGGGAGCACCGACAACCCCGTACTGCTGTTCCTCGCCGGAGGACCAGGGGGTACCGAGCTCGGGGCCATGCGCAACCACGGGCGGGCCCTGGAGAAGGACTTCGTCGTGGTCACCTGGGACCAGCGTGGAACCGGCAGGTCCTACGACCAGCTCGAACCCACCTCGACGCTGACCCTGGACAACGCCGTCAGCGACACCATCGCGGTCACCGACTACCTCCGGACACGGTTCGCCCAGGACAAGATCTTCCTGCTCGGGCAGTCCTGGGGCACCTTCCTGGGTGTGCTCGCCGCCCAGTCGCGACCGGAGCTCTTCCGGGCGTTCATCGGCACCGGACAGATGGTCAGCCCAACCGGCACCGACCGGGTCTTCTACGCCGACACGCTGGCGTGGGCGAAGCGCACCGGCGACACAGGACTGGCCAAGATCCTGACGGACAACGGGCCACCGCCGTACAACAACACCCTCGCGTACGAGCCTGCCCTGTCCTTCGAGCAGGAGGTCTACCCATACGACCACAGCGTGAACGCCGAGGGCAGCGGCCAGATGTCCGAGGGCATCTTCGTCGGTGAGTACGCCCTGATCGACCAGGTGCACAACCTCGGTGCCTTCATCGACAGCTTCGCCGTGCTCTACCCGCAGATCCAGGGCATCGACTTCCGCACCGACGCAACCCGCCTCGACGTGCCCGTCTACCTCTTCCAAGGCGCTCACGAAGCCCCTGGCCGCGCCGACCTGGCCGAGGAGTGGTTCGAGGGCCTCGACGCACCGCGCAAGCAGATGACCATCGCAGACACCTCGGGACACCGGCCCCTGTTCGAGCAGCCAGAGGCGTTCCAGGAGTTCATGGTCGGCACCGTGCTCCCCGGGACGGGCTGAGGAAATGACACGGGAAGGCCGGGACAGGAGGGCGACCCAGCCATGAGGACCGCGATCCGCAGGTGCGTCGCCGGTGTCGTGGTGCTCCACGGCCTCATCCACCTGCTCGGCGCTGCCAAGGGGCTGGGCTGGGCCGACGTCACCGTGCTGAAGGCTCCGATCGGACCCGCCGCCGGGATCGCCTGGCTGGCGGCCGCGGCACTGGTCATCGCAGCCGGCGCGCTGCTCGCCCTCGGGTCGAGGCGGTGGTGGCTCGTGGGCGTCGCCGCCGTCACGGCCTCACAGGCGGTCATCCTCACGGCATGGGCCGATGCCCGCGCAGGCACGTTGGCGAACCTCGTCCTGCTCGTCGCAGTCGTCTATGGGTACGCCTCACAGGGGCCTTCGAGCTACCGCGCCCAGTACCGGAACCGCGTCGCGACGATCACGTCGACACTCACCGGATCCGACCCCGCCACCGCGGTGACCGACGCTGACCTGGCTCATCTGCCAGAACCGGTGGCCGCCTACGTACGCCAGTCCGGTGCCGTGAGTCAGGCGCACGTGACGTGCTTCCACGCCCGGATGCACGGACGCATCCGGGCCGGCGCAACCAAGCCATGGATGACCTTCACCGGCGAGCAGGTCAGCACCTACGGGGCCGACCCCAGCCGGCTGTTCCTCATGGACGCCACCATGGCCGGCCTACCGGTCGACGTCCTGCACGACTTCGTCGGCCGGTCAGCCAGGATGCGGGTCAAGGTCTGCTCACTGGTGCCGGTCGTGCACGCCGACGGACCGGACATGGACCGGGCCGAGACAGCAACCCTCTTCAACGACCTCTGCGTGCTTGCACCCGCGGCACTGCTCGACGCTTCCGTCGTCTGGCAGGCCATCGACGACCATCATGTCCTCGGGGCCTTCACCAAGGGCGCACACACCGTGACCGCCACCCTGGTCTTCAACGACGACCGTGAGCTCGTCGACTTCGTCTCCGACGACCGGCGTCGCACCGCGGGTCATGACTTCGTCCCGCAGCAGTGGTCCACCCCCATAGGCCACTACCAGTCCTTCGGCAACCGAAGGATCGCGAGCCGGGGGGCCGCACTCTGGCACGCACCCGACCCGGAGGGGACCTTCGCCTATCTCGACCTCACGCTCGATGACATCACCTACAACCTCGACAACACGTCTTCCGACAGCACCCACCCAACGGGGCACCCAGACGTGCAGATCTGCACAGAACCTTCACAGCACCTGCGCCGCACCCTCCCAACCGCTCTCTAGGCTCCAGGGGTGAGCCACAAACCCCGCGTCCTGGTCGTCGAGGACGAGCGAACCATCGCCGAGGCGATCGCCGCACGCCTGGAGGCTGAGGGCTTCGCCGTCGACCAGGTGCACGACGGGCTCGCCGCCCTCGCACGGGCTGCCGCGTGGAACCCCGAGCTGGTGGTGCTCGACGTCATGCTGCCCGGTCTGGGCGGCCACGAGGTATGCCGGCGCCTCCAGTCGGACCGGCCGGTCCCGGTGCTGATGCTCACGGCCCGCGACGACGAGACCGACCTCCTCGTGGGGCTGGGCGTCGGGGCGGACGACTACATGACCAAGCCCTTCTCCATGCGGGAGCTCGTCGCGCGGATCCGGGCACTGCTCCGCCGGGTCGAACGCGACCGCTCCGCAGCCGCTCCGGCACCCGATGTCAACGTCAACGGTCTGCGCATCGACGGCGCCTCGCGCCGGGTGTGGTCGCACGCAGACGAGGTGCACCTCACGCCGACCGAGTTTGACCTGTTGTCCTGTCTCGCGGCAAGTCCGGGCACCGTGCTCAGCCGTGAGTCCCTGCTGGCGGAGGTGTGGGGCTGGGCTGACGCCTCGGGCACCCGGACCGTCGACAGCCACGTGAAGTCGTTGCGTCGCAAGCTCGGTGCGGACCTGGTACGCACCGTGCACGGCGTCGGGTATGCATTCGAGCAGGGGTCGTGAAGTACGACCTGCGCCCCCTCGACCGGGTCAGCTCCATCAAGACGAAGCTTGGCCTGCTGGTCGCGGTGACGATCGTCGTGGCTTCGGTGCTCGCGGTCGTCGGCACCCGGCTCGGCATCTCACCGTGGGCCACCGTGCCCGTTGCCGTCGTGGCGGCCCTGGTCGTCACCCAGCTTCTGGCCCGGGGCATGACGTCGCCCTTGCGGGAGATGACTCTTGCTGCCCAGAAGATGGCACAGGGCGACTACTCCCAGCGGGTGCACACTTCGTCGCGCGACGAGGTCGGCGAGCTGACCCGGGCCTTCAACCGCACAGCAGCGACCTTGGAGATGGTGGACCGGCACCGGCGGGACCTGGTGGCCAACGTGTCACACGAGCTGCGCACCCCCATCTCCGCGCTGCAGGCCGTGCTCGAGAACCTCGTCGACGGGGTGTCGAACCCCGGTCCCGAGGAGCTTCGCACCGCCCTGGCGCAGACCGAACGGCTGGGACGGCTGGTTGAGGACCTGCTCGACCTGTCCCGGGTCCAGGAGGGCGTAACTCCGTTGCGGCTCAAGGAAGTTCGGCTCAGCGACATCTTTGACGAGGCCGTCGCCCAAGCCCGCGCTGACGGGGTGCGCTACGCGGTCATCGTGAGGCCCGAGAACCTCACCGTTGTCGCAGATCCCGACCGCCTGCACCAGCTGCTGGCCAACCTCCTCGACAACGCGGCCCGGCACAGCCCCTCCGGCGGGGAGGTCAGGCTCAGCGCCGAACGACTGGGCGACGACGTCCTGCTCGCCGTTGCCGACGAGGGACCGGGTATCGCTGCTGCCGACCGGAGCGCAGTGTTCGAACGGTTCACCACGAGCGCCGCTCACAGCAGCGGCACCGGTCTGGGCCTGACGATCTCCCGCTGGGTCGCGCAGCTGCACGGGGGCGCCATCGCGGTCGCGGACTCCGAGCGCGGCTGCCGTATCCATGTCACGCTCCCGGCCGACGCCGACCGCCCGACCACCAGGAAAGAGCCAGTCATGAGCACCCTGACCCCACCCGCTCCAGCTCCAGCTCCCCAGACTCCGGTGGCTCCGCCCCACCCCGGTCTGACGACCTACTGGCCCGACGCGCCCCGTCGCCGCCCCGTCATCGTCGCGGCGG
Source organism: Micrococcales bacterium (assembly GCA_031406655.1). Classification (GTDB taxonomy): domain Bacteria; phylum Actinomycetota; class Actinomycetes; order Actinomycetales; family Dermatophilaceae; genus UBA4719. Next base: position 2,686 of record JANOHS010000608.1, on the reverse strand, counting down.
CTGTTGCGGCCGGGGTACTCGCCGCTACGGTCCTGCCCGATCGCGACCTCGGGCTGGGGACATCCCTGGTGTTCGCCGCCGTGGTCGGAACTGTCTTCGCCGCGCGCACCACACGGACCACACGGGCCTCCGGCCGCCGCTGGACCCGGCTCGACGCTTTGGATGCCACCCTCGTGGCGCTGCTGCTCGCAACGCTCTTCGTGCGGGACGCCGAATGGATCGCGCTGCTGTGCCTGCTGGCCGCCCTGGCGTTGGCAGCCGTGAACTCCACGAAGGCCGCCTCGGTCCTCGCCCTGCTCGGGACGGCCGCCGCCGTGCCGCTCGCCGCGGTCCGGGGACTGCCCTGGCTCGGTCGCACGTTGAAGCCGAGCAGCGGCATACAGGCGTGGCTGCCTGCGGCCCGCACAGGGATCGTCTCAGCAGTGCTGCTGCTGGTCTTCGGTGCCCTGTTCGCCTCTGCCGACGCGTTGTTCGCCTCGTGGGTGGACGCGCTCACACCAGACATCACATGGAACGACCTGCCGGCGCGTGCCGTCCTCGCGACCTTCATCGCCGCGGGCACACTGGCGGCGGCTTTCGTGGCCCTTGCGCCGCCCGCCGTCGACCGGCTGCGGCTGCCGCCGGGCACCAGCCGGAACGAGTTCGAGTGGCTGGCCCCGGTTCTGGTCGTGGACGCGATCTTCCTTGCCTTCCTCGTCGCGCAGGCGACGGCCATGTTCGGTGGGCACGACTACCTGCAACAGGCCACGGGCCTCACCTATGCCGATTACGTCCACGAGGGCTTCGGCCAGCTCACCGTCGCCACGATGCTCACCCTGACCGTCGTGGCGTGGGCTGCCCGCAAGGCCGCGCCCGGGCGCCGACGTGACTTCGCACTAGGCGGACTGTGCGTGATGACGATCGTCGTGGTTGTCTCGGCGCTCTTTCGAATGCACCTTTACGAAGAGGCGTTCGGCTTCACCCGCCTCCGCCTGCTGGTATCGGTCTTCGAGGGCTGGCTGGGCGTGGTGGTCGTGCTTGTCATCGTCGCCGGCGTGGTCGGCGCGCGCCGCCTGCTGGTCCCGGTCGCCGTCCGGCTGGGGGCGGCCGGGCTGCTCGGGCTCGCCCTGGTCAACCCTGACCTCTACATCGCGCAGCACAACATAGCCCGCGCCGATGCACCGGTCGGCATCGACTGGGAGTACCTGGGTGAGCTGTCGGCAGACGCCTACCCGGCCCTCTCGCGCTTTCCCGACGAGCAGTTCGGGTGCACCACCCGCTCCTCCGTGGAGCGGAGCCATGACGACTGGCTGGCGTGGAACCTGTCCCGCGAACGTGCCCGGGATCTGATGGCGGACCGGCCACCGGTTGGCGCGCAGAACAGATCCATCCCCTGCCCGTCGGGCGGCTGAGTGCTGGGGAGGCCGACTGAAGCGTTCAGCGTTTAACGGCGATCCATGCGCACAAGATGGTGAGCACGGCCGTGATGCCACCCGCGCCCCACCTCTCTACTGGGTGCCGCCCGGCGAGGTTGCCCAGCGTATTGAGCGCGAACAGCCCCACGAGAACCCAAACCCCGACACCGAGAATGCTCTCCGACAGCGGTGCCGCGGTGATGACCTCACTCGCGGCGAGTAGCAACCACAGGGCCCCAGTCAGCACGACCGCAGTGCCGGCGCTGGCGACCCGATACCTGGTCGGCAGCCGACCGTCATCCTGCGCAGCACGACCCCCGTATGCGGCTGCGCCCCAGGGGGCTCCAGCGGCCAGCGCGAGCTGGAAGACCACGACGACGCCGATCAAACAGGCAGCGGCGACACCAACCTTGATCTCGGACACAAGGCCATGGTGTCAGACCGAGGAGCTGAGGGTGGTGCGTCGATTTAACACTGGGGCAACATAGGCCCCCTACCGTTGTTCGGGTCCGCGGCACAGCCCGCCGATGGGCACAGGAAGGAGTCGCATGGGCGACGTCGAAGAGCCGCAGATCAGCCGACGCATCGCGATGGTTGCGCATGACAACAAGAAGGTCGAGCTGTTGGGATGGGCCGAGTTCAACGTGGGTCAGCTGCGTCATCATCAGCTCTTCGCCACCGGAACGACCGGGACCATGCTGCAGTACGAGCTTGGTCTGAAGGTGCATTCCTTCCTGTCAGGTCCGCTCGGTGGGGACCAGCAGATCGGTGCCAAGATCGCCGAGGGCGACATCGACATGGTGATCTTCTTCTGGGATCCGCTGGAGCCACAGCCCCACGACCCTGATGTCAAGGCGCTGCTTCGCCTCGCCACCTTGTGGAACGTCCCGGTGGCCACCAACGTGGCGACTGCCGACATGATCATCTCGTCGCCGCTGATGACCAGCAGCTACCTGCCGTCCCGCCCGACCATGGACCGGCCGTCCACCGGCGCGGAATACCTGGCGTCCACGGTCGCCTGATCGCCACGTGTGGCTGCTGCCATCAGACCTCCTGGTCAGACTGCCGACCGGCGGCCTCCACAACTTTAGAAGAATGATGGCCTAGACCACCGACCCTCGCGTTGATGTCTACATCGATGCCTTGCCCCGGTGAACCATCCGCCGAAAGCGAACGGGACGGGAAGCCAGAACAGGAGAAGCACGCCGATCACGACCATCGCCCCGGACAGGACGGCGAACAGGCGCATGCCGTAGAGAAACACGAAGGGAAGGTAGTGCGCCCCGACGATG
>JANOHS010000578.1:0-2363 GCA_031406655.1 Micrococcales bacterium | reverse complement strand
GTGGATCGCGATGCTGTTCGTGTTCGCCTACGTCGACATCTTCGGGTTCTTCCGCGCTGATGTTCTCGACGCTGCGCTCGACGGCAAGGTGGCTACCACGGGATTCGAGGTCAACCAGACATTCCTGACCCTCACCCTGATCTACATCCTGGTACCCACCCTGATGGTGGTCCTGTCTCTCCTTCTCAAACCACGAGTCAACCGGATCACCAACGTCGTCGTCAGCGTCCTCTACATGATCACCATCATCGGCTCGGCCATCGGCGAAACGTGGGTCTACTACTTCGTCGGAAGCGCCATCGAAGTGATACTCCTCGCCGCCATCGCCAGAACCGCCTGGAGCTGGCCGGCACCCCATGGGTCCGCACGGTCATTGTTCGATGGAGGAGCGACGTCCGGATCGTAGGCTGAAGGGAACCATGGTGCGAGCGGTCGTCTGCACGCAGTACGGTCCGCCGGAGGTTCTCCGGCTCGAGGAGCTCGCGACTCCTGATCCCCGGAAGAACGAGGTCCTCATACGCATTCGGGCTACCGCCGTGACGTCGAGCGACTGCTACATCCGGGGGCTGAGGCTGCCTCCCGCCTACCGGATCATGGCGCGACTCGCGATCGGCTGGAACGCGCCGAGGCAACCGGTACTCGGCATGGTGCTCTCAGGGGAAGTGGACTCGGTCGGATCGGACGTCCGGTCGTTCGAGGTGGGTGACCGGGTGTTCGGCTTCAATCGACACCGCTTCGGGGCGTACGCGCAGTATGTGTGCTGGCCGGAGGACGGACTTCTGGCGACGCGACCTGCCAACCTCACCGACGAGGAAGCCGCTGCCATTCCCTACGGCGGCCTCCTCGCTCTGCACTTCTTGCGCAAGGCCGACGTTCGAGCGGGACAAAGGGTCCTCGTCTTCGGGGCATCCGGAGCGGTGGGCACGTCTGCCGTGCAGCTCGCCCGGCACATCGGCGCCGAGGTGACCGGCGTCTGCAGCACGGCGAACATGGAGCTTGTGGCATCTCTTGGCGCTTCGACGCTGGTCGACTACACCGTCGAGGACTTCACAGACGGGAAAGAGCGCTACGACCTGATCCTCGACGCGGTAGGCCGAGGCAAGAGCGCCGCTGCCCTTCAGCGGTGCCGGCACGTCCTGGCCCCCGGCGGCACCTGCGTCTCGGTCGACGACGGGAGACCGAAACTTCGTCGCGAACACCTGGTGTCGCTCGGCGAGCTGGCGGCCAAGGGTGAGATCAGACCCGTAATCGACCGCACCCATGCCCTGGACGACATCGTCGACGCGCACAGGTACGTGGACCAGGGGCACAAGCGCGGCAACGTGGTCGTTACGGTGCCATGACCGTCCGCTCCGACGGCATGAGGATCCACAGAATCGGGTAGACCAGGAGCTGGCTTCCCGGGATGACCATGAGCAGCAGCACGAAGAGGATCCGCGCGGGCAACGGTGCGATGCCAAAGCGTCGGCCGAGGCCGGCGCACACGCCACCCAGGACCCGGCCCTCCGTCGGTCGGACCAGACCCTGTTGGGCGAAGCTCTGGTAGATGTCGTTCATGTTTGGCGCACTTCCTCAGATCGGTGTCCAGGGGATCTCCCTGACACCTTCACTGTGCGCCGCAGGTGATGTCCCGGTACATCGGGCGCAACCCTGACCCGACCCTGAGTTGCCTCGGCCACCGAGCGTATGAGACACGTTCGCTACTGCGGCGAGACCGGCTGCCTCTGGGACTGCTCAGACGGTCTGGTGCGAAGCATGACAGCGCCCAGCCAGATGAACCAGACGATCTGGAACAGGCCGAAGACGTACCTGGCATCCAGCAGAACCGGAATGACCGATGCGATCCCCGCAATGCCGATCACGATCCCGAGCCAGCTCAGGGCCTTGGGCAGAGCGGCGGTGCGCAGTGCCGCCACGCTGACGAGCAGGACCCAAAGACCGCCCAAAAGCTCTCCTTGCGCTGAACCGAGTCCCTCCGCCACCGGCTCGATCGCCTGCCACGCCGAGGCGGCTTGAGCCGGGCTCTTGGCATAGAGGTCGACCACGGCTCCGGCGCCGTAGTTGAAGACCAGTCCGCTGGCTACGAGCATGCAGGCCCAGATGAGCCCCACCACGCCACCCACCGCGGCGATGCTTGGCGAGCCCGTCAGACGCTTCCACAGTGCCAGAGCCAGCGCCGCGAGAACGATCCCAAACACCACGTAGGTGACCAGATGCATCACGTACATGCTGTTCTGGTGGGCGACCAACGCGGCCACCTTCTGCGAAGAGCCGACCAAGCTTTGGAAGTCCACCACGATCAGGAAGTACGGCATCGCCACGAGGTAGGCAGCCGCGAGATACAGAGCAGCCACTCCCCCCGC